>JAITGD010000158.1 GCA_031280885.1 Prevotellaceae bacterium
CACAGGGCGTTGCCCTGTGCTATTGATTCAAGGGCTTCGCCCTTGTAGAGACGACAAAAAATAATGTGGGATAGAAATACATGGAGATTAAATAGCACCTCAAACTTTTTTTGAACCAAAGATTCGATTCAGGATTTCAAGAACCAAGAATCAGGACGCTACGCAGGCAATTAAGAATTAAGAATTAAAAATTAAGAGAGCTAACGCAGGCTGGTTCGACAGTCTTTTTGCATACAGATGACACAGATTTTACGGATGCCCGCAGATTTTTTTCATCAAACCACACTGCGTAGTGAAATCTTGGTTCTTGGATCTAATTTTTTCCGTACTTTTGCCTCGAAAAAACCTGCGTGTTGCATTGGTTTTTTAGATTGAAAACATTTATAAATTAACAACTAACGATTAAAATGAAACGATTGTTATTTCCCTTAGTGGCATGTTTGCTGATTCTGGCTGCGTGCGACAAAACCCCGAAGTACAAGATTTCGGGTACGATTTCTTCGGACACTCATGCCGGTAAAACCGTGTATTTACGTGCCCCCGGCGAAAGTGGTTTAGAAAAAAAAGCGTTCGACAGCGCAATCATCGCAAAGAATACTTTTGTGATGCAAGGAGCGGTGCAAGAACCTGGCTTGTACTTCATTAACCTTGGAGACGAGGCGCCTTTCGCTCCCGTTTTTGTCGAAGCAGGTTCAATAATGGTGAGCATCGACTCCACCGAATACGACCTGACTTCGATAACAGGTTCGCCGCTCAACGATTTGTACACCAAATACAAAGGTGGAACAAAAGAATTTATGGACGCAAGAAAGGCTCTGATTGAAAGTTTCAGAACGGAACATCAAAACGGAACCATGACTCCCGAAAGGCAAAGCGAAGTAATGGATAAAATGGGCGAAATAAACGATCAAATTGTTGATTATCAAAGACAATTTATAGGCGAAAATCCAAACAATCTTGCCACAGCATTTATCCTGAGCAACGCTATGAGTCAGGGACTTTCTTCGGAAGATGCACGCGCTGCCATCGATAAATTCGACAGCACCTTGCTGAAATCCTCCTTCGTGCAAATGATAAACAAACGTTTGACTGCTCAGGAAGAACGCGAAGCCAAAGAAGTAAAAGAAGGACAGGATTTTGTCGATTTAAAAATGCAAACTCCCGAAGGAAAGGACATTGCCATATCCGACTATGCCGCTAAAGGCAAGTACGTTTTGCTCGATTTTTGGGCTTCGTGGTGTGGTCCATGCCGTCAGGAAAACCCCAATGTAGTAAAGGCTTACGCCAAATTCAAAGACAAAGGATTTGAAATCGTAGGCATATCGCTCGACAAGGAAAAGGACAAATGGATTGCTGGAATCAAAGAAGACAAAATCACCTGGCCGCAGATGTCCGATTTGAAACAATGGCAATCGGAAGCCGTTGAAAAATACGGAATACAAGGCATACCTTTCACCGTTTTGCTCGACAAGGAAGGCAAAGTTCTGGCTAAAAACCTGCGCGGCGCCGCCTTGGAAAACAAACTGAGCGAACTGCTCGATTGATAGTACGAAATTGATTGTATGAATCTTAATAACATTGAAATAGCCTTTAAAATTCAAAGCAATCGCGATTTAAAAAACGGACGCTTCTTGTTTACCTTGATTAAGCGTCCGTTTATAGTACGTACCCTTGGCGGGATGAGCAATTTAGCTTTGAAAATCGGATTTCCCGTATCGTGGGCAGTGAAACCAACGCTGTATCGCCACTTTGTCGGAGGCGAAACTATAAACGAATGTTTGCCGGCGGTACGCAAAATGTGGTCGGAACAAGTAGCTTCCATCCTTGATTATTCGGTAGAAGCCGCCGAAAACGAAACCGACGTTGCCGAAACTATGCAGGAAATACTTCGCTCGATAGAAAACGCCGGACAACAGGACTGCGTACCTTTCAGCGTATTCAAACCCACAGCTTTAGTTAAATCGGATGTCTTGAAAAAAGCCTCCTCGGGCGCCTTGACGGGAAACGAAATGAAAGCTTTCGACGATTTTGTACAACGTGTTGATACACTTTGCGCAGCCGCCGAAAAATCGGGCAAACCCATTATGATCGACGCCGAAGATTTCTGGTTTCAACCCGCTATCGACGAGGTTACGGAACGGATGATGCTGAAATACAATAAAAACCGAGCGGTGGTATATGCAACTCTTCAAATGTATCGACACGACAGGCTCGACTATCTCGATCGACTGATTGAAATGTCGAAGAAAGAAAATTTCATCATAGGAGTCAAATACGTGCGAGGCGCGTACATGGAAAAAGAACGAGCCAGAGCCGCTGCAGGATCTTATCTTTCACCAATTTATCCCACGAAACAGGATACCGACAAGGCCTTCAACGAAGCTCTGCGTCGATCGGTAGAAAATATCGACCGTATGCAGGTATTCTGCGGCACGCACAACGAGGAAAGCATACTGAAACTGACACAGTATATGAAAGATAAAGGTCTTCCAAACGACTACGAAAGAATCTGTTTTTCGCAATTGTACGGCATGAGCGATAATTTGAGTTTTAATCTCGCTGCGGAAGGATATAAAGTGGCAAAATATTTGCCCTACGGAAAAATTCGCAACGTTTTGCCCTATCTAATACGCCGCGCTGAAGAAAATTCTGCCATAGCCGGACAGACTACCCGTGAGCTTGTTATGATAAAAGAAGAGCTTAAACGCAGACATTCGAAATAAAAATTTCGCAAAAAAGTATTGTCGAATCAAAAAAAGCATTACCTTTGCAGCCGCTTTCGATGTTAAAATCGTGAGCATAGTTCTTACAAAACGCTTGATTTAGCCGCATTTAGGTGGACAAATTCAAGATTCGACTACTGCCGATGTAGCTCAGTTGGCCAGAGCAGCTGATTTGTAATCAGCTGGTCGGGGGTTCGAATCCCTCCATCGGCTCAAAAAGTCAAAGTTCTTTATTTCGATGACCAAACATTTTATATAGGTCTAAAAGTCTAATAGTCTAATAGTCTAATAGTCTAACAGTCCAAAAGTCTAATAGTCCTATAATAATTGGGGATGTCGCATAGCGGCAATTGCAACAGACTGTAAATCTGTCCTCTTCGGAGTTCGGTGGTTCGAGTCCACCCATCCCCACAAGCTGAAATCATTGGATGATAGCAAAGAAATTGCAATCAGCAAGAAAAAGCAAAACGCGGAAGTAGCTCAGTTGGTAGAGCATCAGCCTTCCAAGCTGAGGGTCGCGAGTTCGAACCTCGTCTTCCGCTCGAATCAAAAATCGCAGGTCGAGGCTCGTCGAACCGAACACCGAGCGATTCGCCAACGAGACAGAAGTTTTTTCGTCGAGTTAAATGCCTGCGTAGCTCAGAGGTAGAGCACTTCCTTGGTAAGGAAGAGGTCATGGGTTCAATTCCCATCGCCGGCTCGAAATTGCTTGATGCTTGTTAGTTATCTAACGGAAAAGGTAAGGATAAGGGCAGGTCATTGAACAATGAAATTTATTAAACAGTGCTTGTATAACAAGTTAAGAATAAAATAATTTTAGTAACAATTTAATAATTCCGGAATCATGGCAAAAGAAAAATTTGACAGATCCAAACCGCACGTCAATATAGGCACCATTGGCCACGTTGACCACGGCAAAACCACCCTCACGGCCGCCATCACCTCCGTGCTGGCGAAAAAGGGCTTTTCTGAAGTACGTACTTTCGATTCCATCGACAACGCTCCCGAAGAAAAGGAAAGAGGTATCACTATCAACACCGCTCACGTAGAGTATCAAACAGCCATCAGGCACTATGCACACGTCGATTGCCCGGGACACGCCGACTATGTAAAGAACATGGTTACAGGCGCCGCCCAGATGGACGGAGCTATACTCGTTTGCGCGGCTACCGACGGTCCTATGCCTCAGACTCGCGAACACATTCTGCTGGCACGTCAGGTAAACGTTCCTCGCATAGTTGTTTTTATGAACAAGGTGGATGCGGTCGAAGACCCCGAAATGCTTGAACTCGTCGAAATGGAACTTCGCGAACTCTTGACATTCTATAAATTCGACGGCGATAATGCCCCTGTTATCCAAGGTTCTGCTCTTGGCGCTCTGAATGGCGACGCAAAATGGGAAGACAAAGTAATGGAATTGATGGACGCTGTTGATACGTACATCCCCATTCCTCCTCGCGAAAACGAAAAACCTTTCCTTATGCCGGTCGAAGATGTGTTTTCGATTACCGGTCGCGGAACCGTTGCTACAGGTCGTATCGAAACAGGAATCATCAAGGTTGGCGAAGAAATTGAAATCATCGGTTTGGGCGAAAAACCCAGAAAATCGGTTGTTACGGGCGTTGAAATGTTCCGTAAACTTCTCGACCAGGGCGAAGCAGGCGACAACGTAGGCTTGTTGCTGCGCGGTATCGACAAAAAGGAAATCAAACGTGGACAGGTTATTGCTCGTCCGGGAACGATTACCCCTCATACAAAATTCAAAGCGGAAATCTACGTGTTGAAGAAAGAAGAAGGCGGTCGCCACACTCCTTTCCACGACAAGTATCGTCCTCAATTCTATCTGCGTACGCTTGATATCACCGGCGAAGTACAGCTTCCCGAAGGCGTAAAGATGGTTATGCCGGGCGATAACGTTACGATTACCGTGGAGCTGATCTATCCGGTTGCACTCAACGTAGGTCTTCGTTTCGCAATTCGCGAAGGCGGACGTACAGTAGGCGCAGGTCAGGTTACAGAAATCATGGAATAGACTTTTGTTAGACTGTTAGACTTTTGGACTGTTAGACTTGTCCAATAGTCAAAAAGTCCGGCAGTCCAATAGTCCAATAGTCAAAAAGTCCAAAAAGAAAGGGGTGTAGTTCAAGGGCAGAATAGCGGTCTCCAAAACCGTTGATGGGAGTTCGAATCTCTCCACCCCTGCATCGAACGCAGTCGGATGTTACGACGACATGTTAGATAAAAACAAGCATGAATTGAGGAAAGCTTCCGTTCCAAAAGGATTGCACAAACATTCAAAACGGAATGAACAAATTTAGACTGTATCTAAAAGAAGTTTATGTGGAACTGGCTACTAAGGTAACCTGGCCTACTTGGAAGGACTTGCAAAGCAGCGCGATACTGGTTATGGTCGCCGCACTTATCTTCGCCTTGGTGGTGTTCGTCATGGACTTCGGTTTCGAGCATATCGTCAAATTCGTCTATGAGCTTTTGTTGGGCAAAGAAACGCCATCTGCATAAGTATGAAGGTATTAAATTAGCGCAATTATGAGTGAGACGGATAAAAAATGGTATGTCCTGAGAGCGGTTGGCGGCAAGGAGAAAAAGGCCAAAGAATACATCGAAAACGAAGTGAGGCGATTGAAACTCGAAGACTATGTGTCGAAAGTTTTGATACCCATGGAAAAGGTGTTTCAGGTGAAAAATGGCAAAAAGGTAAGCACCGAACGTGTTTTTTACCCTGGATATGTTCTCGTGGAAGCCAATCTGATAGGTGAAATCGTGCATGTTCTGCGGAACATTCCCAATGTAGCAGGTTTTTTGGGCGAGACCAAAGGAGGTCAGCCCGTACCCCTGCGTCCGGCGGAAGTGAACCGTATTCTGGGACATGTGGACGAATTGGCCGAAAACACCGGAGAGGAACTTGCAAATCCCTTCTATGTCGGTGAGCCTATAAAAGTTATCGACGGGCCGTTCAACGGTTTTTCGGGAACGATAGAAGAAGTGAACGACGAGAAGAAAAAGTTGAAAGTGATGGTGAAAATATTCGGACGTAAAACACCGTTAGAGCTTAATTTTGTTCAAGTAGAAAAGGAATAAACAATAACAAACTAAAGTATGGCTAAAGAAATTGCCGGGCTGATTAAACTTCAGATTAAAGGTGGAGCGGCTAATCCCTCGCCCCCCGTAGGTCCCGCTTTGGGGTCGAAAGGTGTGAATATTATGGAGTTCTGCAAGCAGTTCAACGCACGTACGCAGGATAAGGCGGGAAAGATTTTGCCGGTAATCATAACGGTTTACGTGGACAAATCATTCACATTTATCATCAAGCAGCCGCCCGTTCCCGTTCAGTTGAAAGAAGCCGCCAAAATTACCTCGGGTTCGGCCGAACCCAACCGTAAAAAGGTAGCAAGCGTAAGCTGGACGCAAGTGCGCGCCATTGCCGAAGACAAGATGCCCGATTTAAATGCGTTTACCATGAAGGCCGCTATGAGCATGATTGCAGGTACGGCCCGAAGCATGGGAATCAAAGTAGAGGGAGAATATCCCTCGGATGTACAATAACAAAATTTCATGCGAGATGAGTAAATTAACTAAAAATCAAAAAAGCGTGTAC
This sequence comes from Prevotellaceae bacterium, assembly GCA_031280885.1. Classification (GTDB taxonomy): domain Bacteria; phylum Bacteroidota; class Bacteroidia; order Bacteroidales; family UBA932; genus JAIRLF01. Next base: position 6,340 of record JAITGD010000158.1, read on the forward strand.
GCCAAAGTCGAACAAGGCAAGCACTACAAACTGTCGGAAGCGGCGAAATTGTTGAAGGATATATCGTTCACCAAATTCGACGCCTCGGTAGAAGTGGCCGTTCGTTTGGGCGTCGATCCTCGCAAGGCGAATCAAATGGTACGCGGCGTGGTAACGCTTCCGCATGGAACGGGGAAGGTAACGCGAGTCCTCGTGCTTTGTACTCCCGACAAGGAAACCGAAGCGAAAGAGGCCGGAGCCGATTTCGTGGGCTTGGACGAGTATGTGGATAAAATCAAAGGCGGATGGACCGACGTTGATGTGATCATTTGTACCCCGGCTGTAATGGCCAAAGTGGGCGCTTTGGGTCGTATCCTCGGACCGCGCGGTTTGATGCCAAACCCCAAGACCGGTACGGTTACTATGGACGTAGGCAAGGCGGTAAAAGAAGTGAAAGCCGGTAAAATCGATTTCAAAGTCGATAAATTCGGAATAGTGCACAGCGGTGTAGGTAAACTTTCGTTTAGCGACGATAAAATCGTTGATAATGTAAAGGAATTTGTGGATATGATTGTGAAATTGAAACCACAAGCTGCCAAGGGTACCTATATCAAAAGCATTTTTCTGTCATCGACAATGAGCCCGGGGCTGGCAATCGATCCAAAATCAATATCCGAATAAATGTTGGTAAAAATCAGAATTAAATCATGAGAAAAGAAGAAAAAGCGATACTTATCGATAATGTTGCGGCTGAGCTGAAAGCGTACCCGCACTTCTATGTTGCCGACATTGCAGGATTGAATGCCGCTAAAACTCACGAGTTGAGAAAGTTGTGCCACGAAAAGCAGATAAAATTGATGGTCGTGAAAAATACTTTGTTCAAGAAAGCTCTCGAACAGATAGATTTTCCCGAACCGGGGATTTTTAGCTCGCTTGCAGGCCCTACCGCTGTGATGTTTTGCGAAACGGCTAACGCGCCCGCGAAAATGATAAAGGATTTTCGCAAGGCAAGCAAAGCCGAAAAACCTGTTCTGAAAAGTGCATACGCACAGGAATGTCTGTTTCTGGGCGAGAATATACTCGAAGAACTTGTGGCAATAAAATCGCGCGAGGAACTGATCGGCGAAATTGTGGGACTCCTGCAGTCGCCTGTACAAAACGTAATATCCGCATTGCAAGGCAATGCAGGCCAGAAAATTGCGGGTATAGTAAAAACCTTATCCGAACGTTCGGAATAAATTAACAACAAAACAATTAATTAAAACAAGAATTAATAAATTTTAAAAATAACAAAAAATGGCTGATATCAAAAAATTTGCAGAAGAATTGGTTGGTCTTACCGTCAAAGAAGTTCAAGAACTTGCCAAGGTACTTAAAGAAGAGTACGGAATCGAACCCGCAGCAGCAGCAGTTGCAATTGCAGCGCCTGCGGCAGGCGGCGGCGACGCAGCTCCGGTAGAACAAACTCAATTCGACGTTATCCTCAAGTCGCCCGGTCAAGCTAAATTACAAATCGTTAAGGTTGTAAAAGAAATCACGGGTTTGGGGCTTAAGGAAGCTAAGGAATTGGTCGATGCTTGTCCGAAAGCCGTCAAGGAAAAAATAGCCAAAGCGGAAGCTGAACAAGTAAAGGCTCAATTGGAAGAAGCCGGAGGAGAAGTTGAGATTAAATAAAACTCACCTTTAGCTTTAAGGTTTCAGGTTTAGGGCTTTGCGCCCTAAGCCTTTTTGTCGTTAGGTTGGTATCGAGTCGAAATGAAATACAAGATGCCTCGAACATAACGTATTATCACGGCATTATAACAATTACAAATTAAAAAAGATGTCTCAAATCGCAATAGCCAAGAGAGTTAGCTTTTCGTCCTCGAAAAATAGATTGGCGTATCCCGACTTTTTGGAGATACAGTTGAAATCGTTTCAGGACTTTTTTCAACTTGAAACAACCCCCGAAAACAGAAAAAACGAGGGGCTGTTCAAAGTGTTTTTAGAAAATTTCCCTATAACAGATACCCGAAACAATTTTGTTTTGGAGTTTCTGGACTATTTTATCGACCCTCCGCGTTATTCCATCGACGAATGTCTGGAACGCGGTTTGACATACAGCGTCCCGCTGAAAGCCAAGCTGAAACTGTATTGTACCGACCCCGAACATGAAGATTTCGACACGGTTATACAGGACGTTTACTTGGGTACCGTTCCGTATATGACCCCAAAAGGTTCGTTTGTAATCAACGGAGCCGAGCGTGTCATTGTGTCGCAGTTGCACCGTTCGCCGGGAGTATTTTTCGGCCAAAGCATTCATGCAAACGGAACTAAGCTGTATTCGGCCAGAATCATTCCCTTCAAGGGTTCATGGATTGAGTTTGCTACCGACATCAATAACGTGATGTACGCTTACATCGACCGCAAAAAGAAATTGCCCGTTACAACACTCCTGCGTTCAATCGGTTACGAAAACGATAAGGATATTCTGGAAATTTTTGGACTTGCCGACGAAGTAAAAGTAACGCGGGATATGAGCAAATATATCGGTCGAAAACTTGCCGCTCGCGTACTGAAAACCTGGGTCGAAGATTTTGTGGATGAGGATACTGGCGAAGTCGTATCGATCGAACGTAACGAAGTAATCATCGACCGCGAAACCGTGCTGGGCGAAGAACACATGTCGCTCATCGCCGAATCGGGCGCAAAATCCGTGCTTCTTCATAAGGAATCGGCAAATATCAACGATTTCGCTATCATATATAACACCTTGCAAAAAGACCCGTGTAACTCGGAAAAAGAAGCGGTGGTATATATTTATCGCCAATTGCGCAACTCGGAACCACCCGATGAAGCTACGGCTCGCGATGTTATCGAAAAACTTTTCTTTTCGGATAAACGTTACGATCTGGGCGAAGTGGGACGTTTCCGATTGAACAGAAAGTTGGAACTGAACTCGCCGTACGACCTGAAGGTGCTGACGCGAGAAGATATAATAGCTATTATCAAATACTTGATACAGCTAATCAATTCAAAAACCGATGTGGACGACATCGACCACTTGAGCAATCGCCGCGTAAGGACGGTGGGCGAACAACTTGCCAACCAATTCAGCGTAGGCCTGGCACGCATGTCGAGAACCATTCGTGAACGTATGAATGTGCGCGATAATGAGGTCTTTACTCCTATTGATCTGATAAACGCCAAAACGCTATCGTCGGTCATCAATTCGTTTTTCGGCACCAATCAGCTCTCGCAGTTTATGGACCAAACCAATCCTCTGGCCGAAATGACCCACAAACGTCGTCTATCAGCTTTAGGACCAGGAGGTTTATCGCGCGAAAGAGCAGGTTTTGAAGTGCGCGACGTGCATTACACTCACTACGGACGTTTGTGTCCCATAGAAACTCCTGAAGGTCCGAATATTGGATTGATTTCTTCGCTCTGCGTATATGCAAAAATCAACGAACTCGGATTTATCGAAACTCCATACCGTCAAGTAAATGGAGGCAAAGTCGATTTGACCGACGAGGGAGTGGTTTACATGAGCGCCGAAGACGAAGAATTTAAAATGATTGCCCAGGCAAATGCCTCAATTAACAACGACGGTTCGTTTGCAAGCGACAAAATCAAATCGCGTGTCGAGTCGGATTATCCGCTCGCTTCGCCCGAGGAAGTCGATATGATGGACGTGGCTCCTAACCAGATAGCCTCCATCGCGGCCTCGCTTATTCCCTTTCTGGAACATAACGACGCTAACCGCGCTCTGATGGGATCGAACATGATGAGGCAGGCTGTGCCGTTGATTTCGCCCGAATCGCCCATCGTAGGCACAGGGCTTGAAGCCGAAGTGGTGCGCGACAGCCGTACGCAAATAGTGGCCGAAGGCGCTGGAACTGTGGTTTATGTCGATGCTCGCGAAATTCATCTGCGTTACGAAATGACGGAGGAAGAAAAATTTATCAGTTTCAACCCCGAAATAACAATCTACAAGTTGCCGATATATCTGAAAACCAATCAGAATACCTGCATCAATCTGCGTCCGACGGTACGTCGTGGTCAAAAGGTATCCAAAGGGCAGATAATGACCGAAGGTTATTCCACCGAAAAAGGCGAACTTGCTTTGGGACGAAATCTCAAAGTGGCCTTCATGCCTTGGAAAGGATATAATTTCGAGGATGCTATCGTTCTGTCGGAACGGCTGGTACGCGAAGATGTGTTCACGTCGATACATATCGACGAGTATATCATGGAAGTGCGCGATACCAAACGCGGCCCCGAAGAATTGACCTCCGATATCCCGAATGTGAGCGAAGAAGCTACTAAGGATTTGGATAAACAGGGTCTTATCCGTATCGGCGCGAATATCGAACCGGGAGATATTCTTATCGGAAAAATCACTCCCAAAGGAGAATCCGATCCATCGCCCGAAGAAAAACTGCTCCGCGCAATATTCGGCGATAAGGCCGGCGACGTCAAGGACGCTTCGCTGAAAGCCTCGCTTTCGTTGCACGGCGTGGTAATCGACCGAAAACTTTTTTCGCGCGCTCAAAAGGATGTGAAAAAAGGTAAACAAAACGAAAAGGCCATGCTTGCCGAAACTGATGCGGAATTTGAAGCAGCAGAAAAGAAATTGCGTACAATCCTTATCGATAAGCTGTTTAAAATAGTGGAAGGTAAATCTTCGCAATCGGTTGTGGATTACTACGGTTCGGATGTGGTTCGCAAAGGTGAAAAATTCACCATGAAAGCCCTGCAAAGTATCGATTACACTACGGTAAATCCAAATAAATGGACTACGGACAAGGAGAAAAATGGACTTATCAAAAGGCTGATACACAACTATCTTACTAAATTCAAGGAGTTGGATGCAGAAGATAAACGCAAGAAATACAATATCACCATTGGCGACGAACTCCCCTCTGGTATAATACAGTTAGCCAAGGTTTACGTAGCTAAAAAACGCAAAATTCGCGTGGGCGATAAAATGGCCGGACGTCATGGTAATAAGGGTATAGTAGCCCGCGTTGTGCGCGACGAAGATATGCCTTTCCTCGAAGATGGTTCGATAGTAGATATAGTTCTGAATCCCTTAGGAGTACCTTCGCGTATGAACTTGGGACAGATCTACGAAACTGTACTCGGATGGGCAGGCAGAGAACTCGGCGAAAAATATGCTACCCCGATATTCGACGGAGCAAGTCTTGAGGATATTACCAAATATACCGACAAGGCTGGCGTTCCCCGATATGGCAGAACGTATCTGCGCGACGGCGGCACAGGCGACCGTTTCGACCAGCCCGCAACAGTTGGCATAATTTATATGCTCAAACTTGGACACATGGTGGACGATAAAATGCACGCACGCTCCATCGGGCCGTACTCGCTCATCACGCAGCAGCCGCTCGGCGGTAAAGCACAATTCGGCGGACAGCGTTTCGGCGAAATGGAAGTTTGGGCGCTGGAAGCCTTCGGAGCTTCGCACATCCTGCAAGAAATACTGACTATCAAGTCCGACGATGTGATGGGACGAGCCAAAGCATACGAAGCCATAGTTAAAGGCGATAATATGCCCGCAGCAGGTATTCCCGAATCGCTCAACGTGCTTATCCACGAGCTGCAAGGCTTGTGCTTGAGCGTGAGATTAGACCAATAAGAGAGTTCGACTAAAAGAATAAAATTTTATCAAATATGGCTTTAAAGAAGGAACCCAAGCTTAAAAGCAGCTTCAATAAAATGACTATTGCCCTGGCCTCGCCGGAAGAAATTCTGCAACAGTCATTCGGCGAAGTATCGAAGCCCGAAACAATCAATTACAGAACATACAAGCCCGAACGCGAAGGTTTGTTTTGCGAGCGCATTTTCGGCCCGGTAAAAGACTACGAGTGCCACTGCGGAAAATACAAACGCATACGCTATCGCGGAATATTCTGCGACCGTTGCGGTGTGGAAGTTACCGAAAAAAAAGTGCGCCGAGAACGTATGGGACATATCTCACTGATAGTTCCCGTAGCTCACATCTGGTATTTTCGGTCGGCTCCAAACAAAATCGCCTACCTGTTGGGCGTTCCGGCAAAGAAGCTCGAATCGGTAATTTATTACGAACGTTACATCGTGGTTCAGCCGGGAGTGAAAGCTGCCGACGGAGTCAACAAAATGGATTTGCTGTCGGAAGACGAATATATCCAAATAATTGATACTCTGCCAAAAGAAAATCAAACGCTGGAAGACTCCGACCCCGATAAATTTATCGCAGGAATGGGCGCCGAAGCTGTTTATACTCTGCTTTCGACCCTGAATCTGGACGAACTTTCGTACTCGCTGCGCCACAAAGCCAGCAACGAAACTTCGCAACAACGTAAGGCCGAAGCGCTGAAACGTCTTAACGTGGTGGAAACATTCCGCGCTGCAAAAGATATAAACAAGCCGGAATGGATGATTCTGAAAGTGGTGCCTGTGATCCCGCCCGACCTGCGACCTCTGGTACCTTTAGATGGTGGACGCTTTGCTACTTCAGACCTTAACGACCTGTACAGACGTGTGATAATACGTAACAATCGTTTGAAAAGACTGATTGAAATCAAAGCGCCGGAAGTGATTCTGCGTAACGAAAAACGAATGTTGCAGGAAGCAGTCGATTCGCTTTTCGACAATTCGCGCAAATCCAACGCCGTCAAAACAGAAAGCAATCGCGCTCTGAAATCGCTAAGCGACAGCTTGAAAGGTAAACAAGGACGTTTCCGTCAAAACCTCTTAGGTAAACGTGTCGATTACTCGGCGCGCTCGGTAATCGTCGTTGGCCCCGAACTCAAAATGCACGAATGTGGCTTGCCGAAGGATATGGCCGCCGAACTGTATAAACCATTTATTATCCGCAAATTGATAGAACGCGGAATAGTAAAAACGGTAAAATCGGCAAAAAAAATAGTTGATCGTAAAGACCCCGTAGTGTGGGACATCCTTGAAAATGTTATGAAAGGACATCCTGTGCTGCTGAACCGCGCACCTACCTTGCACCGTTTAGGTATTCAGGCATTTCAACCAAAAATGATAGAAGGAAAAGCAATACAGCTGCATCCGCTCTCGTGTACGGCTTTCAATGCCGACTTCGACGGAGACCAAATGGCTGTGCATCTGCCGCTTGGCAATGCTGCGATTCTGGAAGCGCAATTGCTGATGCTCGGAGCGCACAACGTGCTGAATCCCGCCAACGGCGCACCGATTACCGTCCCTTCGCAGGACATGGTGCTTGGTTTGTACTATATTACCAAATCGAGAAAGGACGCCAAAGGTACGGGACTTGCTTTCTACGGGCCTGAAGAAGCGATTATTGCATACAACGAAAAAGCTGTGGATTTGCACGCCGTAGTCAAAGTGATGTATCCGATACTTCAGGACGACGGAACAGAAAAACAGGAATTTATCGAAACCACCGTCGGTCGCATCATCTTCAACCAAGTGGTGCCTAAGGAAGTGGGCTACATCAACGAACTTCTGACGAAAAAATCGCTCCGCGACATCATCGGACGAGTGATGAAAAAAACAGGCACGGCTACGACTGCCAAATTCCTCGACGATATAAAGGAAACGGGCTATACGATGGCTTTCCGCGGAGGGCTGTCGTTCAATCTCGACGATGTGATCATCCCCGAAGAAAAAGTTGCCCTTGTGCAGGACGGCTACAGCGAAGTGGAAGAGGTGATGAATAATTATAACATGGGCTTCATTACTAATAATGAACGTTATAATCAGATTATCGACATCTGGACGCATACCAACGCCAAACTGACGCAGATTCTGATGAAACAGCTTTCGTCGGACAATTCGGGATTCAACTCGGTTTACATGATGCTCGACTCCGGCGCGCGCGGATCGAAGGAACAGATTCGTCAGCTTTCGGGTATGCGTGGTTTGATGGCCAAGCCTCAAAAATCGGGTTCATCGGAAGCGCAAATCATCGAAAACCCCATTCTTTCCAATTTCAAGGAAGGTCTGTCGGTGCTTGAATATTTCATCTCGACGCACGGCGCTCGTAAAGGTCTTGCTGATACTGCTTTGAAAACTGCCGACGCCGGTTATCTCACTCGACGCCTGGTGGACGTGTCGCACGATGTGATAATAACCGAGGCGGATTGCGGCACTTTGCGCGGTCTGGTAGCTACTGCTCTCAAAAACAACGAAGAAGAAGTACAATCGCTGTACGACCGAATACTTGGACGCACTTCGGTTCAGGACGTTTTCAATCCGCTGAGCGGAGAATTGATTATCCAAGCAGGCGAAGAAATCACCGAAGAAATCGCCGAAATAATCGAAAAATCGCCCATCGAACAAGTTGAAATTCGTTCGGTGCTTACTTGCGAATCGCGCAAGGGAGTGTGTAGCAGATGCTACGGACGTAATCTGGCTAATGGACGTATGGTTCAGCGCGGTGAAGCGGTTGGAGTTATTGCGGCACAATCCATCGGCGAACCCGGTACGCAGCTTACGCTCCGCACTTTCCACGTGGGAGGTACGGCTGGTAACGTAGCTACTGATAATAAGGTCGTTGCGCGTTACGACGGACGTATTCAAATCGACGAATTGCGCACGGTCGCACGAAAGGACGACGACCGTAGCGTGGACGTGGTAATCGGACGTTTGGCCGAATTGCACATCATCGACCATAATACAGGTATTCCGCTCTATACGCGCAGTTTACCCTACGGTACAAATCTGTATTTTAAAAACGGCGACACTGTGGTTAAAGGCGATTTGATTTGCGAATGGGATCCGTATAATGCTTTGATTATATCGGAGTTTTCGGGCGCGGTGGAATTTTCCAACGTAATCGAAAACATTACATACAAGGAAGAATCCGACGAAACCACAGGCTACCGCGAAAAGGTAATCATCGAATCGCGCGACAAGACTAAGAATCCGACCGTAAGCATAGTCGATTCAAAGAAAACCGAGCTGAAACAGTATAACTTGCCTGTGGGCGCTCACCTTGTAGCCGACGAAGGCGAAAAAGTGAAAGCTGGTCAGATACTTGTCAAAATACCGCGAGCCGTCGGAAAAGCCGGCGACATCACGGGAGGTCTGCCTCGCGTTACCGAATTGTTCGAAGCCCGTAATCCATCGAATCCGGCGGTTGTAGCCGAAATCGACGGCGAAGTGGCTCTCGGGAAAATCAAACGTGGTAACAGAGAAATCAAAGTTACGTCGAAAATGGGCGACGAGAAAGTTTATCTTGTGCCTCTGTCGCGGCAAATACTTGTGCAAGAAGGCGATTACGTGCGTGCCGGAACTCCGCTTTCGGACGGCGCAATTACTCCGCTCGACATCCTGCAAATACAGGGTCCGACAAGAGTTCAGGAATATATCGTCAATGAAATTCAGGAAGTTTACCGTCTGCAAGGCGTTAAAATCAATGATAAACATTTCGAAGTAATCGTCCGACAGATGATGCGTAAAGTCGAAATCATCGACCCGGGCGACACAAAATTCCTGCCCGAACAATTGGTGGACAAATGGGCTTTCATGGAAGAAAACGACTGGATATACGACAAAAAAGTGGTGGACGACGCCGGAGATTCGCATATCCTGAAACCCGGACAGATTGTTACTTCGCGTAAATTGAACGACGAAAATTCTACGCTCAAACGCAGAGACTTACGTCGGGTAGTGGCTCGCGACGCAATACCGGCAACTTCGAATCAGGTTTTACAAGGTATCACCCGTGCGGCCTTGCAGATAAATAGTTTTCTGTCGGCGGCATCCTTTCAGGAAACAACCAAAGTGCTGAACGAAGCTGCTATACGTGGTAAAACCGATGAGCTTGAAGGTCTGAAAGAAAGCGTTATCTGCGGACATCTGATTCCCGCCGGTACCGGCCTCAAAGAATTTGATAAGCTCATTGTCGCTTCTATGGACGACTATAACAAGATGATGACTAAGGGCGAAAAGCAGTAAATCATTTTGTGGAAACAATTCCGCAGCGAAGGTAAAGTTTTTCGGAACTTGCTTGCGCTGAAGACACAAAATAAGGGTTGAGATTTTTCTCGACCCTTATTTTCTTTCTGTTAAATCTGTCGGGAATAATAATTCGCGAAGTTTTGAAGACGGAGCAAAAATCTTAACTTTGCGAATAATTTCTTAAGGTGATCACAATGGAAACGAAACCCAATAAATTGCCCGTCGGCATACAGACCTTCGAGGATATACGCGAGGAAAATTATATTTATGTCGATAAGACACGCTTCTTAGTCAATATGATAGATAAGGGGAAAGTATATTTTTTCGCTCGTCCGCGACGTTTCGGCAAATCGCTGACGGTTTCGACTCTCGACGCGATGTTTTCCGGCAAAAAGGAGTTGTTCAAAGGACTTTACGCAGAAGAGTTTATGAACCGTGCGGATTATCATAGTTCGCCGGTGATTCGCTTGGATATGAGCGATGTAACTACGGGTCAGGGATTGGAGAGCATGGAGAAATCGATAAGAAAACTGGTTTCGACACAAGCGAAAAAACAATCGATTTCGATAAGTTCCGACAATCCTTCCGGCGATATGTTAAGCGACTTGATATGGGCAACGAGCGTGAAACACAGCGGTAAAGTCGTCATTCTTATTGATGAATACGACAAGCCCTACACCGATTTTTACGACAAGCCGAAAATGGCGGAAGATATTCGCGGCGTGTTGCGTGATTTTTATTCGCGTCTCAAGGCCAATGATGCGTATATTCGATTTATATTCATCACCGGCATTGCGAAATTCGCCCGTTTGGGAGTATTTTCGGCCTTGAACAATCCGAAGGATATTTCGCTCAGCAAAAGCTACGGCGAAATGTGCGGACTTACCGAAGATGAAATCGTGAATTATTTTTCCGAACATATCGAGGAAAC
>JAITGD010000044.1 GCA_031280885.1 Prevotellaceae bacterium
GCGAAGGGCGCAAAGTTTACGCAAGGTACGCAAAGGCATTGCGCCCTTTGCGGTAACTTTGCGCCCTTTGCGGTAAAAAAAATCACAAGTTTATAAGTTATTTATTTCACGTCCCTAAACGCTGCAATTGTCATCCTAAACGCTGCAATTGCCGTCCTAAACGCTGCAATTGTTGTCCTAAGCGCTGCAATTGCCGTCCTAAGCGCTGCAATTGTCATCCTAAACTCTGCAATTGTCATCCTAAACGCTGCAATTGTCATCCTAAACGCTGCAATTGCCGTCCTAAACGCTGCAATTGCCGTCCTAAACGCTGCAATTGTCGTGCGAAACGCTGCAATTGTTGTCCTAAACGCTACAATTATCGTGCGAAACGATTAAGTCGTCGTGGTTCAAAAAAAGTTTGAGCTGCTATGATTTTGCATTTTGATTCCAAATTATTCGTATGTAGGGGCAAGGCGCGCCTTGCCCCTACGCGACAAAAAACCTTAGCGGTGGAACCCCTGACGGGTGGGGTGTAAAAAATGCGGGGTCAAGGGTTAAAAAATTCTTCCCAGTTTCAATCAGAATAAAAATCTTTATTTCCCAAGGTTCTCTTAGTAGAGATGCGATTAATCGCCTCTCTACATGATGACAAATGCCGTCCCGTTAGGGACGGAATGTTGGTAGAATGAAACGCCTCCATCCTCCTCTCGCCGTCCCGTTAGGGACGGAATGTGAAAGCAGAAAGCAGAAAGCAGAAGGCAGAAGGCAGAAAGCAGAAAGCAGAAAGCAGAAAGCAGAAAGCAGAAAGCAGAAGGCAGCATAGAACACGCTTTCTGCTTGACTGCGTAGCCCTCTTAATTCTTAATTTTTAATTCTTAATTGACTGCGTAGCGTCTTGGCTCTTGGTTCTTGAAATCCTGAATCTTTATGAAATCCTGAATCTTTATGAAATCCTGAATCTTTATGAAATCCTGAATCTTTATAAAGGATTTTTTACCCCATTTATATTTTTCCCTTATCTTTGTGCTGGAATAATTTTGAACAGATAGAGGTACAAGTTGAAAAATGTACAATATAAATAAGATATCCGATAAGGCGCTGAAAGGTGAAAACCTCAACGAAGACGAACTTCTGACTCTCTACGAAAAATTGAGGCTCAGTGAATTGATGCTCATTGCCGATAGACGTCGTCAGGCTCTCCATCCGGAGAATAAAGTTGGCTGGCAAATCGACCGCAACATCAACATCACAAATGTCTGTGTGGCAGGATGCAGTTTCTGTAATTTTTCGTGCAAAATGAACGAATCCGAACGTCGATATACTACCACTTTTGATCAATACGAATCGAAAATCCGTGAACTTTTTGAGCTTGGAGGCAATCAAATTCTCCTGCAAGGAGGCTTGCATCCGAAGTATGGTTTAGATTTTTACAGCAGCTTGTTTCGCGAACTCAAAAATCGCTTTCCCGAGCTGAAACTTCATGCACTCGGTCCGCCGGAAATAGCTCACATAGCCCGTCTCGAAAGAACGAGCCATCGCGAAGTCCTTCAAAAGCTCATTGAAGCAGGCTTGAACAGCCTTCCGGGAGCCGGCGCCGAGATTTTGAGCGACCGCGTGCGCCGCGAACTTTCTCCCGGCAAGCCCGGAGTCGATGAATGGATCGAAGTAATGAGTCAGGCTCATCGTCTGAATCTTCCAACGTCGGCCACAATGATGTTCGGCCACATCGAAAGCGCCCGCGAGCGAATCAAACATCTGCTCATTCTTCGCGATTTACAATCCGAATGTCCGAAGGAAAATTACGGATTCCTTTCCTTCATCCCCTGGCCGGTACAGTCGAAAGGCACACGTCTTGCCTTGCAACACAAACTCCGTCCGGTTTATCCCGACCATTACATAAGGCTTGTCGCAATCAGTCGTATAGCCTTAACTAACATTCCAAACATTCAAGCGTCCTGGCTAACGGTTGGTCGCGACACTGCGCAAGTTGCTCTGTACGCCGGAGCAAATGATTTCGGTTCTATAATGATTGAAGAAAACGTTGTATCGTCGGCAGGAGCCGAACATAGCTTCGACGCCGAAGGAATTCAATCAGCTATTCGTCAAGCAGGCTTCATTCCATGGCTTCGAAATCAAAAATACGAAGAAGTTTTGCACTTAAAATCTCATGCTCGATGAAACGTATTCTTAGTTTCTTTGATTTATATTTCATTCAGACATTTTTTTCTGACAGAATGACGTCGAGTTCATTGTCGAAAATTCACAAACTCCGATCTGGTGTTTTGGGGTTAATTTTCTTTTTCTTTTTCATTTTCTTTTTCATTTTCAATTCTCCTGAAGCGCCAGATCTTTTTCATACATGAAGTTTTTTACAACAGACCTTATACCTTCAATCGACGAATATACGCTTGCTAACGAGCCTGTGTCGTCGATTGATTTAATGGAAAGAGCCGCTCGATCGCTTTCCGAAGAAATTCAAACAGAATTTACATCCATTCGCCGGCTATTTATCTTCTGCGGAACGGGCAATAACGGCGGCGACGGCCTTGCTCTGGCTCGTCTGATGTTCGAGAAAGGCTACGAAATACAAGTCTTTCTGGCTGGAGACGAAGAAAAACTTTCGCACGACGCCGCCATTAATTTACGTCGTCTGAGAGAACTTATTCCGGTGGAAATATTGCGCTTGCAACTTCCTGAAATACCCGCCGACGCCCTTGTGGTGGACGCTCTCTTCGGATCGGGACTTAATCGACGAATCGTAGGACGACTTGCCGAACTTGTGGAGCATATAAACTCGTCCAAAGCCCGCATTGTGTCCATCGATATGCCCTCAGGACTTAAAGGAGAGGACTTTCTGGAAGATTCGCCACTGAATATCATCCGCGCCGAACTTACTCTGACGCTTCAAATGCCAAAACTTTCGCTGCTGATGGCCGATGCAGGAGAATTTTCAGGAAATCTGCGCATTGTACCGATTGGTCTGCATCCGCAGGCCTTGCTTGACTTTCCTTCCGAATGGTTTTATGTCGAAGAAAAGGACGTCCGGCAACGCCTTAAACCACGTAAACGCTTTGCGCATAAGGGCGACTTCGGCAAAGTGTTCCTTGCAGCCGGCTCCTACGGAATGGCCGGAGCTGCGGCGCTTTGTGCAAAAGCTGCATACCGAGTTGGCGCCGGCTTGGTGAGGGTGCATCTGCCGTCGGCCTGCGTCGATGCGCTTCAAACGACGCTTCCGGAAGCTGTGCTGAGTATTGACGTCAATAGAGAATTTATTACAGCGCTCGACCCCTCGAATCACACGGCTGCGGCGGCTGGTCCGGGGCTTGGAAGGCGTCCTGAAACAGCAGCGGCGCTGAAACAATTGCTCGAAACGAAAATTCCAATGGCGCTCGACGCCGATGCTCTGAACGCAATCGCTGCGGATAAAGAATTGCTGCGGATGATTCCCCCGGAAACAGTCTTGACGCCTCATCGAAAAGAGTTTGAAAGGCTACTGCAAAGTGAAATCAAAAGCGATTACCGTCTTTTTATGGAACAACTGCGTTTTGCCAAGGAGCATCAAGTAGTTCTGGTGCTTAAAGGCGCCGCTACTTCTATTGCCCTTCCCGATGGACGGGCTTTTTTTAATTCTACCGGAAACGCGGGAATGGCTACAGCCGGCAGCGGAGATGTTCTAACAGGCGTCATCGCCGGTCTGCTGGCTCAGGGCTATTCCGCAGAAGATGCGGCGATTGTGGGAGTGTATATGCACGGCCTTGCAGGAGATATGGCGGCCTTGCAAAAATCGCAGGCGAGTGTTATGGCCTCTGATATTGTGGATGCTCTTGCTTTCTTGGGACTTCGTCAGACTTTTGGACTTTTTGACGGTTAGATTTTTGGATTTTTTGACTATTAGACGGTTAGATTTTTGGATTTTTTTGAGGTGCGAGTGTTGTTTTAGTGGATTTTACTATCTTTGTGGCTGGATTTTTTGTGTTTTTATGAGATTATTGTCTCTTGATTCTTAATTTTTAATTCTTAGTAAACAATGAATTCGACACAATTATTTAATCATATTCAATCGAAGCGGAGTTTTCTCTGCGTGGGGCTTGATACAGACTATAGACGTCTTCCTGAACACCTTTTGGAAGAGGAAGATCCGGTTTTTTCGTTTAATAAAGCGATTATAGACGCTGTTGCACCGTATTCGGTAGCTATCAAACCGAATTTGGCTTTTTATGAAGCCGACGGAGCGCGTGGTCTAAGGTCCTTAGAAAAGACTGTGAAGTATGCGAGAAGTGTTTATCCTGAATTGTTTCTGATTGCCGACGCTAAGCGAGGGGATATTGGAAATACGGCGGAACTTTATGCGCGTGCTTTCTTTGAAAATTTGGATTTCGACGCTGTTACACTTTCTCCATATATGGGTGCAGACACTGTGTTGCCTTTTCTACGCTTTGCGGAGAAGTGGGCAATCCTCCTGGCGCTTACTTCTAACCCTTCGGCTTTGGATTTTCAAACTACTATTGAGAATAAAAGCGGCAAGATGCTTTATGAAAAGGTTATCGAGCGTTCGCAAATCTGGGGAACGGTGGATAATATGATGTATGTGGTGGGTGCAACCAAAGCCGAAAAACTGCAATGGGTTAGGGCGATGATTCCTGACCATTTTTTGCTTATTCCGGGGGTTGGAAGGCAGGGTGGAAGTCTCGATGAGGTAGCTCGATACGGCATGAACCGCTCTTGCGGACTTTTGGTAAATTCTTCAAGGTCTATTATATATGCTGATTCTTCTCCGCACTTTTCTGAAGCCGCTGCCGAAGCTGCCCGTAAACTTGCAGTGCAGATGTCGCATATTTTAGATAAATTTGCATTATAATTATTATTGTTTTTTGAGTTTTATTAATTTGATCCAGGTCAATAGCTTTTTATTGACCTGTTTTTTTTAAGAGTTCGAGTGTCTTCCGAGAGTATTCGAGCATCGTCCGAAAAGGTTCAACTATCTTCCGAGAGTATTCGAGTATCGTCCGAAAGAGTTCAACTCTCTTCCGAGAGTATTCGAGCATCGTCCGAAAGAGTTCAACTATCTTCCGAAAGGATTCTATGAGCTTCCGAAAGAGTTCGCGCATCTTCCGAAGGTTTTGAATGAGAAGAAATGAATTTTCGTAAGGATTTTTTGGATTTTTTGTTATAATAATTGCGTTCTTTCTTGGATTTATTATATTAACTTAATGTTTGATTGTATATGAATGAATTTGTTTTGCGGCATAACGGGCCGCGCGAAAAGGAGATAAACGATATGCTGGAGTTTATCGGGGCGAAATCGATGGATGATTTGATTTCGCAAACTATTCCAGATGATATTCGGCTTCAACGAGCGATGCAATTGTCGGCTCCATTGAGCGAATATGAATTTCTGAATAAAATTAGAGCTGTTATGAGCAAAAATTGCTTGTTTCGCTCGTTTATCGGAATGGGTTGGTACGGTACGGCGACTCCTGCGGTGATATTGCGAAATGTTTTCGAGAATCCGGCGTGGTACACTTCTTATACTCCGTATCAAGCGGAGATTTCTCAGGGTCGTTTGGAGGCTTTGCTGAATTTTCAGACGATGATTACGAGTTTAACAGGGATGGAAATTTCTAATTGTTCGCTTTTGGACGAGGCTACTGCGGCTGCGGAGGCTATGAAGATGATGTTCGAGCTTCGTCAGAAGGCTGCGGTGAAGGCTGGGAAGAATGTTTTCTTTGTTGATGAGAATGTTTTTCCTCAAACTGCCGATGTTATTCTCACTCGCTCGCGTCCTCTGGGTATTGTGGTTGAGTTTGGAGATTTTGCAGAGTTTAAGTTTCACGATAAAGTGTTTGGAGCTTTGGTTCAGTATCCTTCGGCTGATGGTTCGGTGCGCGATTATTCTGATTTTTGCTCTCGCGCACATTCTGCGGAGGCTTTGGTGGCTGTTTCGGCCGATTTGCTTAGCTTGGCTTTGCTTCCGCCTCCTGTTGTGTGTGGCGCGGATGTGGTTGTGGGCAGTTCGCAGCGTTTTGGGATTCCTATGGGCTTTGGTGGTCCGTCGGCGGGCTTTATTGCCACTCGCGAAGTGTTTAAACGCAGCCTTCCGGGTAGGATTATCGGGGTTTCGGTGGATCGTCGCGGGAAAAGGGCTTTGCGTATGGCTCTTCAAACGCGGGAACAACACATCAAAAGAGAGCGTGCAACGTCGAATATTTGTACTTCGCAGGCTTTGCTGGCTTCGATGGCCGGTATGTTTGCCGTTTATCATGGCTCGGAGGGTATTCGGGCTATTGCTTTGCGTGTTCATCGCTGTGCGGCGCTTGTTTATGATCGTTTGCGGGCTGTTGGTTACAATTTTGTGTCGGATCGTTTCTTCGATACTCTGGAACTTTGCAAGGTTTCGCCTGATGAAGTACGCAGGAAGTCGGAAGAGCTTGGTTTTAACTTTTTTTATCCGAAGTCGGGAAATGTACATATTAGTTTCGACGAGCTTACTTCGGTCGAGGAATTGACTAAGGTGCTGTCGGTTTTTGGTATCGAAGAAGAAATATCGGAAGAGCAGCTTGCGGCGACGGTTCTGCTTTACGGAACGGAAGTTCGAGAGTTTTTGAAGGAGGATGTGTTCCGCCGTTACCGTTCTGAGACGGAGATGATGCGTTATATTAAGCGTTTGGAGCGACGTGATGTGTCGTTGACGCATAGTATGATCTCTTTGGGTTCTTGTACAATGAAATTGAACGCTGCTGCGGAGATGTTGCCGTTGAGTTGGCCGGAGGTTTGCAATATTCATCCACTTGCGCCGTCGAATCAAACGGAAGGATACCGAGAACTAATATCTTCGTTGAGTTCTGATTTGGCTGCGATAACGGGTTTCGAGGCTGTGTCGTTTCAGCCAAACTCTGGTGCGGCAGGCGAGTATGCCGGATTGATGTTGATTAGGCAATATCATCTTTCGCGCGGCGACGAGGGGCGTAATGTGGCACTTATTCCTTCGTCGGCACACGGCACTAACCCTGCGAGTGCGGCTATGGCGGGGATGGAAGTGGTTACGGTGTCTTGTGATGCTCGCGGAAACGTTGATTTGGATGATTTGCGGCGCAAAGCGGAGGAGTTTTCGGGTCGTCTGTCGTGCATAATGATTACTTATCCATCTACGCATGGTGTTTTCGAGGGCGAAATTCGCGAAATCTGCAAAGTGGTTCATCATTACGGCGGCCAGGTTTATATGGACGGGGCTAATATGAATGCTCAAGTTGGTTTTACGAGTCCGGGTTTCATTGGGGCGGATGTTTGTCATCTTAATTTGCATAAAACCTTTGCTATTCCGCATGGAGGCGGAGGTCCGGGAGCTGGTCCGGTGTGTGTGGCGCATCATCTAAAGGAATTTTTGCCTGTTCATCCTCTTGTGGAAACCGGTGGGTCGGACGGAATCCGTGCTGTGGCGTCTGCGCCGTATGGTAGCGCGATGATTTTGCCTATTACTTACGGCTATATAAAGATGCTTGGCGACGAAGGGCTTCGTCGGGCTACTTCGGTGGCTATTTTGAATGCTAATTACCTTTCGCGGAAGCTTGCGCCGTATTATTCTACTCTTTATACTGGTGTAAACGGGCGTGTGGCGCATGAATGTATTCTTGATTTGCGCGATTTCGGCAAACTTTACGGTGTTGATGCTACTGATGTGGCAAAGCGTTTGATGGATTACGGTTTTCACGCTCCTACGCTGTCTTTTCCAGTGGCTAATACATTGATGATTGAGCCTACGGAAAGCGAATCGCTTCAGGAACTTGATCGTTTTATCGAGGCGATGATTTCTATCAAGAAAGAATGTGAGGAAATTGCGGAAGGAAAGCTTGATCGCGAGGATAATCCGCTTCGGATGGCTCCTCACACGGAGCTTGAGGCGTCGTCGGACGACTGGACTCATGGTTATAGCCGTGTTCGAGCAGTTTTTCCTTTGAAATGGATCGAAGAAAACAAGTTTTGGCCATCTGTGTCGCGTGTTGATAACGGCTATGGAGACCGTAATTTGGTTTGCAACTGCGAGAATTAGGATTTATTCGAGATACAAGGCCAAGCTATGTATAGTTTACAGATTCAAAAGGTGCTTATACAGTGCGAAAGGCTTACAGAGCCTCGCGACAGGGTGATTCTTCTGAAACAGGGGATTTCTATTGCCGACGCTCACAATGATACGTCGTGGGGATTTGATCTTCGGAGGGAATTAATTTCTGCTGAGAAGGATCTTCCTTGTTGTGTTGAGGGATTTTTGGCTATTACTTGGCTTTTGGACGCTTGCGACAGGTTTCCTGACATGTTCCACGAGCGCGATTTGATGAAAGAGTATAAGTGGATGCTTGGCGCGGCTCGTCGCAATTCTTCGATTAGTCTTTTGCAGCTTCACTCGATCATGGAAGATTACAAGAAGCGTCTTCTGCGTAATTCCTACACTTTACATTCGTATTACAGTGTGATGATTCAGCTTGCCTATATGCTTGGCGATCTCGACGCGGCTCAAAAGTATATCGACTATCGTTCCGAAGAGCAGTACGACGATCTTTCTTTTTGCAAGGCTTGCGAGTTGCATGACATTACGGAGCTTGAATTTAAAAAAGGTAATATTGACGAGGCATTGAGGGTGGGCGCAGACTTGTTTTCGCGGAAACTTTATTGCCGCTATGTTCCTTTTGAGAGTTTCTGTAATAATATTAACATGATGCGTTTGGACGGACGGGACGAGTGTAAGGAGTGGTGCGACATTGCGGAGAAGGAAATCGAGCGTATGGAGGATTATTATAGTTATTCTCAAACTCCATACGTATCCATGCTGATACGTTATTTATCGACAGAGGATGAAGAGAGGGCGTGGCGTCTTTTTGAGCGCTACGCCGAGCGTAATATAGGCAGCGAGGATTATTATGATTTTATGTTTTCGAGCAATGTTCTATCCTTGCTCAATCGCGAAGGATTCCGCAAGATTGAGGCCGACGTCAGGCTTCCCTGGTATCGTCAGGATAATATTTATAATCTTCAAGAGCTGCACGATTATTATTTTACGCGGGCTAAGGAGCTTTCCCAGCGTTTCGATCGTCGTCACGGGAACAATTGTTGTTCGCAGCGGCTCGATGAATGGAGACTCTAAGTGTTTTGGCGCTTAGTCGATAAAAAATCGGAGGATTTTTTGGGTTTATTTTTTAAGACGATATGCTTCTTCGCCGTTCATAAACAGGCTAACGCTTCCATCGCTATTATTTACTACTGATATTTTCACATCTTTCAGTAGATAGTTTTTACCGTTGATGTTTACGGTAGCATTTGCGGCTTTATCGCCAAGTTTTTTTGCAAGTTCGGCAAATTCGGCGGCTATTTGTTGCAATTTTAGAGATATTGAGTCGGAAGATATTTTTTCGCTGCTTGACGAATCTGAAATTTTCGTCGATTTTTTTGAATCTGTTTTCGACGGCAAGCTTTTTATGCTGGAATTTCCGTTTCTGCTGAACTTTGATATTGAGGTATGTCCGGCAGCTACTTGCGATGAACCGGACGCGGTAACGTCTGTGGTGTAACTGACGGCTTCGCTGAGGTCTATGTTTGAGGCTCCGTTAGCCGAAAGCCTTTGATGTTCCCATTTTCCCGACAATTTCAAGGAAGCGGCGCCGGAAGTTTCGGCACGAAGATT
Organism: Prevotellaceae bacterium; assembly: GCA_031280885.1. Lineage (GTDB taxonomy): Bacteria > Bacteroidota > Bacteroidia > Bacteroidales > UBA932 > JAIRLF01. Next base: position 9,656 of record JAITGD010000044.1, read on the forward strand.
ATTTGCCACGAGCCGCCCTGTAATATGACTCGACCCCGAAGCCGATAGCTCAGCTCCGCCGTTTGCTGCGACGTTTATTGAGGATTTTGACACTCCGCTGTTTTCGATTCGTAACTCGTCCACCTCCGCTCCAATCCGCAGAAAGGAAGTTCCGGAGGCGTCGAGGTTTAATTTGTTTGCTTTGACGTTAGCTTCTGCTCTCGAAGCGCCGCTGAGATCGATACTTACGGTGTTTGCTTGGAAATCGGCGTTTTCGATGTTCGACGCTCCGCTGAGATCGATCGTCATTTTGCCGTTTGTTTGCATTTTTTCGGTAAATTCTGCTTTTGCGGCGCCACTTAATTTGAGTTTTTCCAATTGTGGCAAAGAAATGTAAACGTTCATAGCGGAATAACTCCTTATATTTTCTTTCAGACGCAAATTTAGTATGCTATTTGAGACGTTGAGAGAGACGAGATCCATCAAATTTTCGTCGGTTTCGATTCTTACCGAGCATTTTTCGTCGGTTGAAACGATTAGTTGAAAGATACTTCCGGCGTCGATTCCCTTAAAGGAAGAAGTTATATATTCTTGTTTCACTACTTTGCCGTTTCCTTTGACCGAGCGGTCGGCATACAAGCAACTTGAGACGAGAACAAGGCTTAGCGCTATTATTAGCTTTTTCATGATGTGTGTTTTTTAATCATTAATTTTTGTGCTTATAACGTCTATCTTCCTAAAAAGTTACAGGGCGACAAATTCATCCGAAGAAAGGTTTTTACCTTTCCGGATACAACTCTAACCACCATTCAGGTTGATTTTTCAACCATTTGGCAAACCATGCGTAGATGGTTTTATTCCAATCAATTCGCTTTTGATAGACATAAATTGCATGATTTTCGCCGTCAACGGTGATAAATTCAACAGGCTTTCCCAAAATCCGTAAGGCATTGAACATTTGAATGCTTTCGCCTATGGGGACATTTGTATCAACGCTTCCATGCAGCAATAGCAAGGGTGTGTTGATTTTATCGGCGCTGAACAGGGGGCTTTGCTCGGTGTATAATCGCGGATTATTCCAGGGATAACTTCCGGCGCTTGCGGCTCCACCGTAGCCATATCCCCAGAAACCTTCGCCCCAATAGCTGGTGATGTTACTGATTCCGGCATGAGAAACGGCAGCAGCAAAAAGAGTGGTCCGCGTTTGCAGGAATTGCGTCATAAAACCGCCGTAAGAAGCGCCGATACAGCCGATTTTCGTACTGTCCACAAACGAATGTTCCCGGCAAAACTGTTGCGTACCGGCAATAATTTCATCGGCGGTTTTTTCACCCCAGGCATTGACATGGCGAGCGGCAAATTCCTGCCCGAATCCGGTGGTGCCGGAAGGCTGCAAGGTGTAAACAACATATCCCAAAGCAGCATAAATCTGTAAAGGATAAGTCGATTCGAAAGCGCGGGAAGTGGGTGAAGTTCCTCCGTAGTAATAGACAATCAAAGGATATTTTTTCTGCGGATCAAATCCGAAAGGAAGGTAGTATCGCCCCTCAATCGTGGTTCCGTCCGGTGTGGCAAAATTCCAATCCGTCACTTTACTCAAAGCCATTTTGTTCAATTGTTCTTGGAAAGGATCGGCAAGTAATGTGGATTTCCCGGTCTTTAAATGATAGGAATACAAGCGATAAGCATTGTTTGTTCCTTCGCCTTGATAGAGAGCGACGGGCGCTTTTTGTGC
>JAITGD010000088.1 GCA_031280885.1 Prevotellaceae bacterium
GTCAGCGATTTTCGTCGTATATTATACGGAGGCGAACTCCTGACCTGGGATAAGTTCAACCGTGAACACGACAAATGTTTCTCCTTTATACGGGATAAAGTTGAAAACAGTAAGGCTGAACATATTGTTGTTGTTACGCATCATGTTCCCTCATTTCAGCTCTCGTCGCCCGATTTTGCGGGAAGTAAAATAAACGGCGCATTTACGGCAGAATTGCAGGAATACATCGAAACAAGTCCGATAAAATACTGGATTTACGGACATTCTCACCGGAATATTGACACGGTAATCGGTCTTACGCAATGCGTTACAAACCAGTTGGGATATGTTTCGCACAATGAACATATAACGTTCAATCCTGAAAAAATGATAGAAATTATGAATTATGAATTAGCTACGCAGGCATAATTCATAATTCATAATTCATAATTCATAATTTTCCTCTCAGTTCGGCGATCATATCTGCGGTCATTGCCTGTAAATCGTATTTTGGATTCCAGCCCCATTCGGCGCGGGCGCAGCTGTCGTCCAGGCTATTCGGCCAACTGTCGGCTATGGATTGACGGACAGAGTCGAGCTTGTATTCCATTTGGAAGTCGGGAATATGTTTCGATATTTCTTTGCGCAGTATTTCGGGATCGAAACTCATCGCCGTAACATTGAACGAGTTTCTATGGATTAATTTCGCAGGGTCGGCCTCCATCAGATTAATGGCGGCGTCGAGAGCGTCGGGCATATACATCATATCCATGAAAGTGCCGGCGGCCAGCGGACACTCAAAGCGCTTGCCTTTCACCGCCGCATAGTAAATTTCGACAGCGTAATCGGTAGTTCCGCCTCCCGGAGGAGCTACATGCGAAATTAATCCGGGATAACGAACCGAGCGAGTATCCACTCCGAAACGTTTGAAATAATAATCGCTCAGCAATTCGCCGCTAACTTTCGTTACACCGTACATAGTTTTAGGACGTTGCACTGTATCCTGCGGAGTTTTGTCTTTTGGAGTTTCGTCGCCGAACACCCCGATGGAACTCGGAGTAAAGAGCGAGCAATTCATCTCGCGGGCTATTTCCAGCAAGTTGAACAATCCTTGAACGCCAATGCTCCAAGCAAGCTGAGGTTTGCTTTCGGCTGTGGCCGACAGAAGAGCGGCCATGTTATATATGGCGTCGATTTTGTATTTTTTCACGATTTCGGCAATCTGTGCGGCTTCGGTTATGTCGGCAGGTTCCGACGGCCCCGATTCTGCAAGTATTCCGACAGGTTCTGCTCCGCGGATGTAACCCGCAACAACCTTTGAATTTCCGTAGCGCGACCGTAGCGCCAGAGTTAATTCCGAGCCTATTTGCCCTGTCGAACCGATAATCAATACGTTTTTCATCATAAACGATAAAACTTGTTATTAATCAATAAATTAAACAGCAAATCCAAGTGCTGTTCGCGGCGCAAAAGTACAAACAATTATCACTTCTAAGCACGATAGATAAACTTTTTTTCGTTCGATAAAATATAATCACTACCTTTGCGCCATTATATTCAAATTATGATTTAATTTTTCAAGTATGGCAGAAAAGTTGTTTACCGAATTTCCCCCCGTTACTACGGAGCAATGGGAAGCAGTGATTGCAAAGGACTTGAAAGGAGCCGACTACGATAAAAAGCTGGTGTGGAAAACCCCCGAGGGCTTCAATGTTCGCCCGTATTATCGTGCCGAAAACCTTGATAACCTGCAACATCTTAAATGCGCTCCGGGCGAATTTCCCTTCGTAAGAGGTGTATGCACCGATAATCGATGGAAAATATGCCAAAGCGTTGAACCCGACAGCCGTGGCACTAAAGCCGACAATGCGCTGATCTTGGACGTTCTGATGAAAGGAGCCGACGCTATCGCATATCGTGTGCGAGGCGAAGAAGGACTCTCCGACGAAGATTTCGACGCCCTGATGCAAAACGTGGCTTTGCCTTGCATCGAAACAAACTTCAAAACTTGTTGCGGCAACGCGCTGAAAACCTTAAAGCAAGTGGCCGGCAAAGTAAAACGCGACGCCTTAGCCGCCGACGAAATTCAAGGCTCGATCAATTACGACCCCTTGCGTCGTTTGACGCTGAAAGGCGCCTTCAGCAGCAAAACAGGCGAACCCTTCGCCTTGGCCAAGCTACTCGTCGAAACCGCCGAAACCTTGCCAAAGTTCAGAGTGATAGCCGTAAGCCCCTACATTTTCCACAATGCAGGCTCGACCATCGTACAGGAACTTGCCTTCGGGCTGGCAATGGGAAGCGAATACCTTTCGCAACTCACCGAACTTGGCCTGACGCCCGACGCTGTGGCCTCGAAAATCAAATTTACCTTCGCCGTAAGTTCCAACTATTTCATGGAGATAGCGAAATTTCGCGCCGCCCGCATGTTGTGGGCAAACATCGTAAAGACCTACGGCGCAACGAAAAAATGCTCGGCAAAAATGCGTATTCACGCCGTAACATCTGCATGGAATCAAACGATTTACGACCCCTACGTCAATCTGCTTCGAGGCACATCCGAAGCAATGTCGGCTGCTCTGGCCGGAGTTGATTCTTTGGAAGTTACCGCTTTTGACGCCGCTTACGCAGCAAGCAACGAATTTTCGGGACGTGTAGCCCGCAATACTCAGCTGGTGCTGAAAGAAGAATCGTATTTCGACCGCGTAACCGACCCCGCAGCAGGAGCTTATTACATCGAAAACCTCACCGCTTCCATCGCCGCCGAAGCTTGGAAACTCTTCAAGCAAATCGAAGAAAAAGGCGGATACCTTGCAGCGCTTAAGGAAGGTTTTGTTCAGGAATCGATCAAAGCAACAGCCCAAAAACGCGATATGAACATAGCCACTCGCCGCGAAATACTGCTGGGTACAAATCAATATCCCAATTTCACCGAAACGCTCGACAAGGCTGTGCGCGAAGGCAGTAAACCCTCGTGTTGCTGCTGCTCGGCAAAAAAAGAAGAATCATCTCGCATGGTCGAACCAATCGACGAATATCGCGGAGCAAAAGCTTTTGAAGAACTGCGCATGAAAACCGAAAATCAAGGCAAAGCGATTTCAGTATTCATGCTGACTTTCGGCAATTTAGCCATGTGTCGCGCTCGCGCTCAGTTCGCATCGAATTTCTTTGCTTGCGCAGGATTCAAGGTTATCGACAACAACCGCTTCGCTACTATCGACGAAGGCGTGGCTGAAGCCCTGAAATCCAAAGCCGAAATAGTGGTAGCTTGCAGTTCCGACGACGAATATGCCACCGCAGTTCCGCAAATCAACGAAAAGTTGGGCGGAGCAGCAATCACAGTAGTGGCAGGAGACCCCGCTTGTAAAGACGAGCTGACTGCTAAAGGAATAACTCACTTTATCAGCGTGCGTTCAAACGTCCTGGAAACATTAAAGCAATACCATAAAGAATTGGGAATATAATTGAAAACATCAATCAAAATGAGACCGAAATTTACAGACATAACATTCGATGCTCCCTCGTCGAGCCAAACTTGCGGATGCAGCGCAGACGTTCAGGGATTTATGACCCCCGAACAAATTCACGTAAAAGGTAGCTATACGGCTGCCGACCTCGAAGGCTTCGAGCATTTGAACTATACCGCAGGTATTCAACCTTTCCTGCGCGGCCCGTACAGCACGATGTACGTGATGCAACCCTGGACTATCCGCCAATATGCCGGTTTTTCAACTGCCGAAGAATCAAACGCATTCTATCGACGTAACCTCGCCGCAGGGCAAAAAGGACTGTCGGTTGCCTTCGACTTGGCCACTCACCGAGGCTACGACGCCGACCACCCGCGCGTGGTAGGCGACGTGGGCAAAGCCGGTGTGTCGATTTGCAGCGTCGAGGACATGAAAGTCCTGTTCAATCAAATCCCTTTGGATAAAATGTCGGTGTCGATGACCATGAACGGCGCAGTTTTGCCCGTGCTTGCCTTCTACATCGTGGCAGGAATGGAGCAGGGATGCACCCTCGAACAGCTCAGCGGCACTATTCAAAACGATATCCTGAAGGAGTTTATGGTGCGCAATACCTACATCTATCCTCCTGAATTTTCGATGAGAATCATCGGCGACATCTTCGCTTACACGGCCAAGAACATGCCTAAATTCAATTCGATATCCATTTCGGGCTATCACATGCAGGAAGCCGGCGCTACCTGCGACATCGAAATGGCCTACACCCTGGCCGACGGCCTTGAATATCTGCGCACAGGCGTAAACGCTGGAATGAGCATCGACGAATTTGCTCCCCGCCTTTCGTTCTTCTGGGCTATCGGAATGAACCATTTCATGGAAATCGCCAAGATGCGCGCAGCTCGTATGCTGTGGGCTAAGCTGGTGAAAACTTTCAATCCGAAGAATCCCAAATCGATGTCGCTGAGAACGCATTGCCAGACTTCCGGATGGAGCCTCACCGAACAGGATCCATTTAACAATGTGGCGCGTACCTGCATCGAAGCTATGGCCGCAGCGCTCGGACACACACAGTCGCTGCATACCAACGCTTTGGACGAAGCTATTGCGCTACCTACCGATTTCTCGGCGCGTATTGCTCGTAACACGCAGATATACATCCAAGAAGAAACCAACGCTTGCCGTTCGGTCGATCCCTGGGCTGGTTCATACTACGTGGAAAGCCTCACCAACGCTCTCGCTCGTCGCGGATGGGAACATATCGAAGAAATTGAGCAACTTGGAGGTATGGCAAAGGCTATCGAAACGGGAATACCGAAACTGCGTATCGAAGAGGCCGCTGCACGCAAACAAGCGCGTATCGATTCGGGACAGGATACCATCGTAGGTATCAACAAGTATCGCCTCGAAAAGGAAGCTCCTATTGATATTCTCGATGTGGACAATGCCGCTGTACGCGAAGCGCAAATCAAACGCCTACAAGAACTTCGCGCAAACCGCAACGAAGCCGAAGTGCAGGCTGCTCTGGCCGCTATCACCAAAGCTGTGGAAACAAAAACCGGCAACCTGCTGGAACTCGCTGTGGACGCTGCCAAAAAACGCGCCTCGCTGGGCGAAATATCCGACGCCTGCGAAAAGATTGTTGGACGTTATCAAGCTGTTATACGTATGAACTCCGGTATTTACTCCGCCGAATCGAAGAACGACGGCAACTTTGAAAAAGCTCGCGAATTGGCCACCGCCTTCGCCGAAAAAGAAGGACGCCAGCCGCGTATCATGATCGCCAAACTTGGTCAGGACGGACACGACCGCGGAGCCAAAGTCGTAGCTACGGGTTATGCCGATATTGGCTTCGACGTGGATATGGGACCGCTCTTCCAAACGCCCGAAGAAGCTGCTAAACAAGCAGTAGAAAACGACGTGCATGTAGTAGGAGTATCGTCGCTGGCCGCAGGACACAAAACACTTGTGCCGCAAATCATCGCAGAGTTGAAAAAACTCGGACGCGAGGATATTCTGGTCATCGTGGGCGGAGTTATTCCGGCACAGGACTACAAATTCCTGTACGAATCGGGCGCCGCAGCTATCTTCGGACCGGGTTCGCCGGTATCGACCGCCGCAATCAAAATACTTGAACTGCTGATGGCGGAATAAAACAGATGTTGTAGAGACGCACGACGTGCGTCTCTACAACTATTGGACTATTCTATTAGACTATTGGACTATTGGACTATTGGACTATTCTATTAGACTATTGGACTATTAGACTATTGGACTATTTGTTGTATGTCAAAAGTCTAAAAGTCCAAAAGTCTAAAAGTCCAAAAGAAGTCCAAAAGAAAGTCCAAAAATATATTTACCTTTGCGGCGATATTAAAAACGAGTCCCTGTGTTTCGACAATGGCTGTGCCTTGTCGGAAATATTTTAACAGGTTTTACCTGTCATGAAAAAGCCCTGCGTTTAGACGGGGCTGTGTACTAAATGCAACCTTAATAAAATGAAAGAATTATGCAACAATGACACATGTAAAGTCTGTAAGGATACATGAAATGAGGCACAGCCCCGTCTCGACAAGGGACACGACGACCGGCATGGCAGGCAAAATAAAACCGGTTTCACAAACTAATGATTTCTGTCGAACACTATGAATAAAAATCCGGAAAAACTGTTTAAACGCTTTATACTTAGCCTTGCGTATGTCATGACGTCTTATTTTGTAGCAGGCTGGCTGATATTTTATGTGAATAGTTTCACCAAACATTTTTTTCTGGTATCGGCAACCGTGCATTTGGTGGGGCTGACTATACTGTTCACAATACCTGTGGCTTATATCAAAAAGGCGCTCAATATTTATTTCATCTACATTCTCGTTTCGCTCTATCCGATTACCGTTATTGAAATAATGAACTATGCGAACACCTCGCTTTTCTGGTGGATATCAACGCCTACCGTGCTGTATGCCGTTCATTTTGGCAAAAAAGGCGTTAGGATGCTGTGGATCTGCGTTTTACTGATGATTTCGGTCTGTATTG
>JAITGD010000109.1 GCA_031280885.1 Prevotellaceae bacterium
AAATTTTGTAGAAGAGAAATCCATGATTCATCATCAAACCGGCCTGCGTTTTGGCTCTTGCAATCCTGAATCTCTCATAAATTTGATACCTTTGCGCCTTGATATGTGTAACATTTTAAGAAGATGAAAGTATTCAAGTTATTGAAAAATCGTTATTTTGCTGTGTTCGCTCTTTTTGTTCTGTGGATGCTGTTTTTCGATTCGTCGAGTTTGCTGAAGATTGTAACGCAAAAGATCGTCAATAGGGAATTGCGCAAGGAAATTGATAAATATAAGAGAGATGCGCTCGAATTGGAACAAGAAACCAATGCGATAAAGCATAGCAACGATAGTCTTGAAAAATTTGCACGCGAGACCTTCTATCTGAAAAAAGAAGGTGAAGAAGTTTTTTTGATTGTAGATTAATATAAAAGAAAATCAAGTATTTGTGAGATGAAAGATATTGTAGTAAGTGGAATCCGTTCAACGGGAAACCTGCACTTGGGGAACTATTTTGGCGCTTTGCGCAATTTTATTAAGATGCAGGACGAAAACAACTGTTTTTTCTTTATCGCCGACCTTCATTCGCTGACCACTCATCCGAAGAGCGAGGATTTTCATGCTAAGGTTCGACAGGTTCTGGCCGAATATCTCGCCGCAGGTCTCGATCCCGATAAGGCTACTATCTTTGTACAGAGCGATGTACCCGAAGTTTCGGAATTATATACTTTGTTGAATATGTTGGCTCCCGTAGGCGAACTTGAACGGACGGTTTCGTTTAAGGAAAAGGTTCGCAAACAGCCAGATAACGTTAATGCCGGCCTGCTTACTTATCCTGTGCTGATGGCTACGGATATTTTGATTCATCATGCCACAAAAGTGCCGGTTGGTAAGGATCAGGAGCAGCATTTGGAAATGACGCGCATGTTTGCTCGACGCTTTAACAGCCTGTACGAGAGCAATTATTTCCCCGAGCCGACGGCTTATAACTTCGGTACGGAGCTGGTGAAAATCCCCGGTCTCGACGGTTCGGGAAAGATGGGCAAATCCGAAGGAAACGGCCTTTACTTAGCTGATGATGAGGCTACTATCCGCAAGAAAGTAAAGCGGGCTGTTACGGACGTCGGGCCGAGCGTCGAAAATGCTCCCATGCCCGAAGCTATTCAGAATCTTTTCACTATTCTTGAAGCTGTGTCGGCGCGCGATACTGTGGATTATTTCCGAGATAAATACAGATCGTGCGAGATTCGTTACGGCGATCTGAAACAGCAACTTGCCGATGATATTTGCCGCGTAACTTTGCCAATACGCGAGCGTATTCTTGCTATCACTTCGGATGCAAACTACATCGCGAAGGTGGCTCGCGAAGGAGCTGACAGGGCGCGTAGTAGCGCCTCGAAAACCCTGAGCGAAGTTAAGCAAATAATGGGCTTTAAACCTTTTTAGGAGCCAGGATTATAAGAACCAAGAGCCAGGACTTTTTGACCGTCAAAAAGTCTTGGTTCTTATAATCTTGATTCTCAAAATCTTATCTCTTATTTCCAAAAAGCCATGCAACGTTTTTCGGATTCTGCATTTAGTAATTGACAACAAATTTATGTAACTAAATATTATTATTTAAATGAAACGTTTTTGGTCATATTACTGGTTTTGCTTGGCTTCGATAGCTTTTGCGGCTTGTTCAAAGAGCGAGCCGGTGTATCAATACATCAACGAGCCGGCAATGGTAACAGTGAAAGGTTCTGATACTGTGCTACGTATAGCCGATGGTATTGTTTATGCTCCGGGGCAGTTAAAGGCTTTGAAGCCCGGAGATTGTTTAATGGCTTATTTCACTGTGGATCTCGGCAATCAGCCGGTGGCAAATCAAACACATCTGCAGAATCTTAGCTACGACACGATTGGAAAAAATCCCGTCCGCATAATATCAGGACCCATGCAGAGCGTGTTTAACGATTCGATTGAGGAGGCAGCAATGTATAAGCGTAGTTTTGATAGCGTATTGTTCTTTATTTTCGAGCATAAGAGGTTTGATTATCACTATACTTACGAAATAATCTGCAATACCGATTCCATCGAAACAAGAGTTAATGGAATTGATATTCCGAAGCTGTATATCAGGACAAAGCTGCATGGTAACACGCTATCGAACCGCAAGCATATCAATTGTGCTTTTGATATGTCGGCTTTTGCGAAAGCGTACGTCAATCCAAGTACAAAGGAAGTCAATCTGTATCTGCAATATAAGACAGCTACAAAGGGTGGTTCCGACGTTTATAAGAAATTTCAGACCTATCCCATAAAGTGGAATCCATAGAAGCGATAAAAAAATATACCGAAGGATAAGTGGAACGGGATTTTACGAAAAGGTGTACGGCAGCTATATCTGTTTGTAAAGTTTGGATAATTGTTAAAATGTGTAATTCGATGTCGTACACCTTAAAATCCCGAATCTGGAAAAATTCTGTTAAATTTGCGCCCTTGAACAAAAGTGCAATGAAATTAAAGATTTTTATTACGATATGCCTTGCAAGTCTTGGCTTTAGCTCCTGCATCAAGAACAATTCGATGTATTACTACCTCAACGAACCCGCAATAGTTGTGCGCCACGAATCGGAGGTAGCTCTGAAGACGGCCTGGGGAACGTTCTATCTTACTGATCTGTCGGATACTATCATAAATGGAGATTGTTTGTGGACAAATTTTAGCGTTGATACCGACAAACAGCCCGACAAACACAAAGTGTATCTTTACGACCTGAGTTACACGAAGATAGGAGTTGGCTCGGTGCAGATTATGGAAGGAAACATGTGGGACGAATTTAACGACTCGATAGCTAAAGCAGAGCTGTATGTGCATTATATTGATAAAGTTATATTCTTTGGATTTGAGCAGAAATCCGGAGCGGGAAAATACGAATACGAGTTGATTTGTAATATTGACTCGCTTGTAACTTCGTCGGGACAAAGCACTCCGAAACTTTTTCTGAAATCGAAAAAAATCGGCGAATCGGGGACGAAAAAACAGTATTATGGCTTCGATATGACGGAGTTCGTAAACAAATACGTCGATAAAAATTCAAATAAAGTAAGTTTGTATCTCTACTATAAAAGCGGCGTAGGTGTGCAAAGAACAGACATTTACACTTCGTTTCAAAACTCGCCGATATATTGGCAACAATAAAAAATTAAATCAACAAAAATCAAATTAATAACATGAAATTACAATTTATAAGCTTTGCAGCAACGTTTATCGTGCTGGCTTCATGCTCGAGAAGCGGCAATGATACTCCGGACGTTCTTCCTGATGCCGAGCCTATTAAACTACGTTCGGCTCTCGTGCCGAAGATTGAAACCGACAATTCATTTGCTTTCGATCTCTTCAAACGTCTGTATTCGCCCGAAGAATTGAGCAATACCTTCGTATCGCCGCTAAGCGTCAGTATGGCGCTGAGTATGACGCTAAACGGAGCCGCCGGAGAAACTCGTCGGGAAATGGAATCGGCGCTTAAAGTTGATGGCTTTACCGCCGCCGAAATTAATGAATACTGTAAAACTCTGAGAGAAGCACTGCTTCAGGTTGATCCTTCGACACGCTTCTCAATCGCTAATTCGATATGGACAAGACGCGGATTTGCGGTCGAACAAACTTTCAAAAACCTTAATCGTGAATCATTTGCAGCGGAAATAAAGGAGGCCGATTTTGACAATCCCGCCACCTTGACGCAAATCAACAAATGGTGCGCCGATAACACAGGCAATAAAATTCCGGCGATATTGGAAGCAATAAATCCCGACGCAGTGATGTATCTAATTAACGCCGTTTATTTCAAGGCTATATGGAAGTCTAAATTCGATAAGCAAAGAACTTTGGATGGAGTTTTCAAGGGAGAAGACGGTGGCAATCAAAACGTTAAAATGATGCGGCAAATGCAACAATTCGGATACAATAGCGACGAAACAGCAGCTTGGATTACAATGCCTTACGGCAACGGAGCTTTTAGTATGACGGTAATACTTCCGCACGAAGGCAAAACACTAAATCAGTTGGTGGACGGGCTCGATAATCAATCATTTAAAATCGACGACGCAGGCTTGGCCGAGGTGAATTTGCAATTACCTCGCTTCAAAACCGAATGTGAATATCGGCTCGAAGACGTCTTGCCCGAAATGGGTATGAGGCTCGCTTTCACAGATAAAGCAGATTTTAGCGGAATCAATCAAAATGCGGAAATATTCATCAGTAAGGTCATTCACAAGACTTTTGCCTCTATTGATGAGGAAGGATCCGAAGCCGCAGCCGTAACAGCTGTCGAAATGGGACTTACTTCGGCAGGTCCGAACGATAGCCAGCCGGTCGATTTCATCGTTAATAAACCCTTCATTTTCATGATACGCGAAAACAGCACAGGGGTGATTCTCTTTATGGGAGCGATGAAAAAAATTGCAGAATAAATGATGTAAAAATTTCGCGTTTGAAATTCAATAAAACGAAGCCAAAACGAAAGAAATTTATCATATCAGCGAAAAAGAAATAATCGAGGGTTGTTTGGACGAAAACAATCTCTGTCGCAGGCAACTCTACGAATTATACGCCCCAAAAATGATGGGGATATGTTATCGTTATGCCGGAGACAATCATACGGCGCAAGATCTTTTACACGACGGATTTTTGAAGATATTCAACTCAATACGTTCATTCAATTACCGAGGCGAAGGTTCGCTGCGTGCATGGATGAGTAAAATATTTACAAATACTTGTCTCGAATTTCTGAGAAAACATAATAAAAATCTTGCGGTAGAACGTATTTTAGAAGATGAAAAATACGGGCATATACCTCAGGATGACGATGATGCAGGCGGCGATGACTATCTGAGCCTTGTTCCCGACGAAGCGCTGGCAGAATTTATAGCACAACTTCCGGCAGGTTATCGAACAGTGTTCAATTTATACGTTATCGAGGACGTGTCGCACAAGGAAATAGCAGAGTTGCTTGGAATTAACGAAAGCTCGTCGCGGTCGCAACTATCAAGAGCAAAAAATATTTTATCTGAAAAAATAAAAAAATACGCAGAATCATGCACAGTGAAAAGAAAAATAAGCTAAGCGAAACCATCCGTGAAAGACTGAAAAATTATGAACGTCCGATAGTAAACGACGTCTGGATCAGGATAGAACGAGACCTTGCAGCTCTCAAACATCGACAAATACGCCGACGGATAATCGCTACGGTAGCTGCTGCAATTGTTGCGATTATGATCTGTATTCCCCTATTATTGAGAGATGAACGCGCAAAAATAGCAAAACGTACAAACAAGGCAGTAGAAAATCAGAATTTTACAGCTGATTTTCCAAAAATTATTACGGATAGTCCGAAAGTTATTTCCAACAATCAGAAAACCGTTGTCGGGGATAAGACAAAGATTATAAATAATATAGATGGAGTTTTGCCGACTACCTCGAAAATTAGAAAGCCTGTGAAAAAACAAAAGCCTGTCGATTACATTAATGCACCTAAAAACGTGGATGCTAACGCAGAACAGAACAAGGTCGCGCAGGAAATCAACTCACTTGTTGCCAAAACGGAAATAAAAGATAATCAGGATACAAAGCAGAACGAAGAGCAAAAAGATACGTCGAGCGAAAAAGCGACAATAAAAGATGAATCAAAACAAAATGAGGAACAATCTGATGATAAGACAGATATGCGCGATAAAAAAACGCAAAAAAAGAAAAAACGTTTTGATTTTGCTCTTGCCATGGGAAACTCTCCTGTGTCGAACGGGCGTGAGAATAAGTCGGATGTAGTGATGATGAACGAAGTAGCAAACTCGCATCTGGAAAAAATTACTGTTTCGTCGCACAATTTCGATTCCGACCATGCCGATACGCGATTTGGCCCTCCAATCTCGGCTGGGCTTTTGATACGCAAGCATTTATCGGAACGCTGGGCGCTCGAAAGCGGACTTGTTTACACTTGTTTATTTTCTTCTGAAACTTCTAATAATATCGAGCGAAAAACAAGATTGCACTATCTTGGAGTACCGCTTGGAACTGTATATACTTTGCTGGAAATGAACAGATTTTCGGTGTATGCTACGGCAGGAGGCATGGGCGAAATCTG
>JAITGD010000119.1 GCA_031280885.1 Prevotellaceae bacterium
GAACAGATTCTTAAATCCGAAATCCGTATAAGGATTAATGTACCTTGTTCCCATTGTATTCGTGTTTTTAATGTCGTTTTAAGGCTGTAAAATTAACTGTTTTTTTTGAAACGGCAATATCAATAGCAGCAGTTGAATCTATCGGCGTCGTCCGGAACGTTTGCCGGTGATTTTGAGTGCGTGTTCGTTTCCGTTTTCGGCGGCTTTCTGGAACCAATACATGGCTTGTATTTCGTCTTCGGGTACGCCTTCGCCTACGAGGTAGCAGTTTCCGAGTTTTAGTTGTGCGTCGTCTTGTTCGCTTTCGGCGGCTTTTTTGAGCCAGCGGATGCCGGCTTCCGTGTCGCGCGAGACGCCGTTGCCTTCGAGGAGCATTACGCCGACTTCGTATTCGGCGTTACGGTTCTCTTCTTCGGCGGCTTGGAGCATCCAAAGGTAGGCTTCGGATTGGCTTAGCGGGGTTCCGTAGCCTTGCTTGTGGCATAGTGCGAGGTTGTATTTGGCGGCGGTGTATCCGCGATTGGCGGCGATGGAGAATATTTTAAAGGCTTCGGCTTCGTTTTCTTCTGTGCCGACGCCGTATCTGTAGCAGAGGCCTAATCCTTCGGATAAGTATCCGCGTTCTTCGGCGAACTTGTAGTATCTGAAGCTCTCTCTGAAATCGAGGCCTTCCTGTCGGGCATAAAGATGGTGGTCGCCTATGATGAGTGCGGCAAGCGGCGAGCCGTTGTCGTAAGCTGCGTGCAGGTATGCGAGTCCTCGCTCCATGTCTTGTTCGCCAAGTCCGTAGTAATAGTAGCATCCGAGTTTGTATTGAGCATAGTGTACATTCTGTTCTGCGGCGAGGCTCATGTAGTGGATTGCTTGGTCGGCGTCTATGTCGAGACCGCCATATCCTTGTTCGTAGCATAGTCCGAGTTCGATGAATGCGTCGATGTCGCCTGCGTCGGCAGCGCGTTTGAAGTATTCGAGTGCGAGGCTGGGATTTTCGGCTCGTCCGAGAGCATATTTATACATGCGTCCGAGGTTATATATGGCGTCGTGGTTTTCTTTTTCGGCTGCTCGGCTGAAGTGGTTGAATGCGCGCTCGTAGTCCGGCTCGTCGACAATGCCGTTCATGTAGTAGTATCCGAGTTTTACATTAGCATAGACGTAGTCGTTATCAGCTGCGTCAAGGAGGAGTTCAAAGGCTCGTTGGTCGTCAATCTCCACTCCGAAGCCTTCTTCGTAGCAGATGGCCATTTCGACTCGCGCGTAGTCGGAGCCGCGTTCCATTGCGGCGGTGTAGTATTCGATGGCTTTTTGCGGGTCGGGTTCTGTGTCGGAGAATCCGGTGCGATAATAGCGTCCCAGCATTTCCATTGCGGGGGAGTAGGCTCTGTCGGCGGCGATTTTATATAGTTCGATGGCTTTATGCAGGTCGGTTTCTCCGTTAAATTCGGCATTTTGATAGGCTCGTGCCAGACGGTATGGCGCGTAATCGTCGCCCAGTTCCATTGCTTGTTCCAGCAGTTCCTTTGCGAGGGGGATGTTGTGTTCTATCTCGTCGCTATCCATGAGGATGTAGGCTTTTTCGCTGAAAGCTCGCGGATTGCCGGCTTCAATAGAGCGGTCGAGATATTTCATTCCTTCGGATATGTTTTTGTGTCCTTTTGCGTCGTAGAGATATAGGATAGCAAGGTTGAAGATTGCCGGAGAGTAGTGGTATTCCGCAGCTTTCAGGAACCATTCAATGGCCTTGTTTACATCGTATGCCGCTTCGTTGTAGTAATAGTATTGTCCCAGAAAGTTGGCAGCGTGAAGGATGCGGTATTCGTAGGCTTCTTCTAAAAGTCGGATTGCCTGCTCGGTCTCGCCTTCGATTCGAGAGTTCAGTATGCTCATCCCTGTACGGTATTTGCAGTAGGGATCGTTCTGAGCGATTCCTCGCTTGTAGATTTGCATTGCAGTGTCGAAATCTCCAACACGGTCGTAGTAAGCGTCGCCAAGCAGATGCCAGGGTTTGTTGAGATTGTCGGGGCAAGATGCTATGTAGCTTTCGATTCTCTGTATGAATGTTTGATTGTCGATCTTGCTTTCAAAGTCTATCAATATAAGATATAATTCTCCCCACTCATAGCCTTTTTCCCATCCTTTGATGATGTATTCGCGTCCCAGCGTTTTGTCTTGTTTGTAAATCCCGTTAATCCCGTAGAAAAGATGATATCCGTAGATAGATAACGCTACGGGATCTTCGGCTTCAACGCCTTTGTCCAAAGCTTCTTTGGCTAATTGTAGGTTGCGATGCTTTCCGCGTGCGCTTTCGTACATGTCGCTGATTTCGGCCCAAGCTCCTGTATGCCCGATGGCGATAAACTTCTCGCAGAGCCGGATGCCCTTGTCGAACCATACGGCGAAATCTGCCTCGTCGAGCGCCATCCCCGAATGATGATCGCGGCTGTGCCTAAACATTTCTTTGAATAGACTTTTGAAAACCTCGTCGCTCATCCCCGCATCAAGCGCCGTTTCACAAAGCGCCATCGATTCGTACCATACGCAGGGGCTGAAATCTCTCTGGTTAAGGATCTCGGACGCTCTCTGATGTAGCTTCCCGGTGTCTGCTGATTTGTCGGCCAACAAAGCCTGATAACGTTCTAAAAAATTCATTGTTATTATAGTTATGTGTTATGTTGTGCGAATTTTAATGTCCGATATAAAGCAAATATATGATGCAAATGTAGATATAATTATCCAATACCCTGATTCTTCATCTCCCACGAAGTTTTTTTTTGATTCCCACAAAGCCCACAAAGCCCACAAAGGTCTCTTTTTTGATTCCCACAAAGCTCACAAAGCTCACAAAGTTCGTAGGCTGAAGCCTGCGGGACTTTTGCCGGATAATCAGAATACATCCTTTATGTACTTCATAAACTTAGCAGAACAATCAGAAGAACCTTTTGTGAGCTTCGTGAGCTTTGTGGGATAATCAGAAAAACCCTTCGTGAGCTTTGTGGGAGATGAAAAAAAACCTTTGTGGGAGAATCAGAAAAACGAAATCTTAGTGTTTTACAGATATGTCATCGCATGTTTCTATGATTAGGCGCAGGGTGTCGTTTTTTGTTCGGGCTTTCAGCCATTGTTCAAGTTTAAGTTTTTCGGCCTGGCTGGGGTTTTCTCGGCATTTGATGACGGCTGTAAACATTCGCTCGGTTTTAAGGTTTTCGATTCCCGTTACGCTTGCTAACGAGGTGAGTACTTCGGTAACATCGGGAAAAATAATTCGCAATTCGGCGGCCATTTCTTCACCAAGTTTATAGCTGTCGATGTACTGTTCAAGGTCTCGGGTGAGTTCTCCGATTCGCTCGTCTTTTTCTCTGATACGTTGTTCGCTATTCTTATAGAAATCTTCGAGTACAAGAGCTTTGAGTTCGCCGAGGTCAGCATTATCGCCTCGCGAGCTTTGGCGTATTTGCAGAGTTGCGTCCCGAAGTCCGTAGGAAGACATCTTGCTGCGGGCGATGTCGATGGATGATTGTGCGACTTCGTCGCCCAGCAGAATCACGTCGATAGTTCTGTTTTTATAGTTACAATCGCGTTTGATGATTTGCGTCGAAGGAAAAGCCATTTCGGATGAAATAAAGCGGTTGGCGTTGCTGATGAATACGCTTTCGCGGACGATTCCGTAAGCAAGGTAAATACTTGGAATGAGGGTTGCTATCACCACTATCCACACATAACGTGTAACCTTTTGTTCGCGGACGGGGTCGAAGAGTACGCGCTTTTGAAATCGAAAAAAACGAGCGCCAAGGAAGGTCGCCCAGCTTATAAAGACCGCATTTATGCAGTAGAGATAGAACGCTCCGAGAAAGAAAGCCCAATTTCCTGAGGCCATACCGTAGCCCGCCGTGCAGAGTGGCGGCATCAGCGCCGTAGCGATAGCTACGCCCGGAATGACGTTGCCCTTTTCGCGGCTCGAGGCGGCGACTATCCCCGCCATGCCTCCGAAAAATGCTATCAGAACATCGTACACCGTCGGAGTGGTACGCGCCAGCAGTTCCGAGCGGGCGTCGCTCATTGGCGATAATAGGAAATATACGAAGGAGGTCAGAAGGCTTATAATGGTGGCGATTAGGAAATTTTTAAAAGCCCGTTTGAGCAAATCGAAGTCATAAATACCCATCGCCAGCCCAATGCCCATGATCGGCCCCATGAGCGGGGAGATAAGCATAGCCCCTATAATGACGGCAGTTGAATTGGTATTCAGCCCCAGCGAAGCGGTAAAGATTGCAAAAATCAAGACCCACGAATTGATTCCCTTAAACTCCACGCCGCGTTTGATTGCTTCGATGATGTCGTTTTCGTGCGCCTTGTCCATATTCAGGTCGATGTGTTCTTTGAAAAAGTGCTTAATTCTATCGATATTTTTTCCGTTCATAACTATTCGTTTAATAACTCTAAGCCATTCTTTTGCCCACATACGCGGGTATGCCTCAAAGGGAAGGCAAAGGTACGACAATAATTCGTAATATTGCAGCCTGAACATTAACGTTATTTCATTCATGTTGATGAATAATCTCAAAGCTTTGTTAGACGAGTACGTCGCAAACATCAACGTACCGGAATTTATAAACAGCGATCCGGTGAAATTTCCCCGTCGGTACACATCTCTGCGGGACGTCGAGATAGCAGGCCTGCTATCGGCCATAAACGCCTGGGGGCGTCGGGATATTATTTTGAACGACATGGAACGGCTTTTCGCCTTCATGGGCAATTCTCCTGAGGATTTTGTGATGTCGTCGGATTTTTCCTTCGGACAGTACGGCTCGAAGGCCGTGCATCGGACGTTCAACTACTGCGATCTCGAATTTATATGTCGCGGCTTGCGCAACTTTTATCTTCGGCACGATTCTCTGGAAGATTGCTTTGTGGGACGCGATATGTTCGATGGAATCAAAGTTTTACGTCGGCATCTTATCGAAGGCAACGGCGCAGAAGGCCATCTCGACCATGCTGTAAAGCACCTTTCAAATCCGGACTCGAAATCGGCCTGCAAGCGCCTGCATCTTTTTTTACGTTGGATGGTTCGGCGCGACGGTATAGTAGATTTAGGCCTTTGGACCCGCCTTTCGCCGAAACATCTTTATATCCCGCTCGACGTTCATTCAGGGCGCGTAGCCCGTTCCTTAGGCATGATCGATAGGATGAGTAATGATCGCACAACCGTAGAACAACTTAGCGACATCCTATCGATGTTCGATCCCGAAGATCCTATCCGTTACGACTTCGGACTCTTCGGCATAGGAGTCAATAAGATTTTGGACTTTTAGACTTTTGGACTTTTAGACTTTTAGACTTTTAGACTTTTGGACTTTTGGACTTTTAGACTTTTAGACCGTCCAACCGTCTAAAAGTCCAACCGTCTAAAAGTCTAAAAGACCAAAAGTCCAAAACTCTAATTACCTTTGCAGCGTTTTTTAAAATGCGGCATTACCTTATGAGTGATGCGGAAAGTAAATTGAATGATACGCTCGATTATCAAGATATATAAAATCGGCTTTGCGGTGGCTATATGCCTGATTACCGGCCTCGCAAATGCCCAAACGACAAAGGTCAAAGGTACTGTTACCGACCATAAAACAGGCGAGAAGCTTCCCTTCGTAAATGTTGTATTTCCAGGTAAAAAACCTGTTATTGCGGTTAGCGATAACGAGGGTCGATTCTCTATCGAAGGCGAATCGGAAACAGGAACGATGACTCTTACTTTGGTCGGCTATGAAGCTCTTACTCTGAACCTCAAACGAGGACGCGAACAAACGCTTAATGTTAAATTGAAAGCAATCTCCGAAACGCTGACCACTGCCGTGGCCGTGGCTAAAAAACCGCGATACTCGAATAGAAACAATCCCGCAGTAGAACTTGTGCGTAAGATGATTGCCAATAAAAACAATAACCGAATCGAAGCACATGAATACTATAAATACGAAAAATACGAGAAACTCGAATTGGGACTTAACGACTTCATCTCCGATTCGATAAGCAGTAAACGAGCATACCGTCGCCTGAGAATAGTGTTTAACTATCTCGATTCGTCGGCAATAACCGGAAAGCAAGTTTTACCTGTGTTTTTCAAGGAGTCTGCCTCGTCGGTTTACTATCGAAAATCGCCCGAATCGCGCAAGGAGCATCTCCACGCAAGCCGCATGGTCGATCTGCGCGAGATAGTCGATATGGAAAGCGTTGAAGATTATCTTACTGACATCTTTGGAAACGTCAATCTTTATGATAACGAAATCATGCTTTTTGACAATAAATACATGGGGCCGCTTTCGCCTTTTGCGCCTCATTATTACCGATTTCATATCATCGATACGGTGCCGGTCGATGAGATCAATTGCATACGGCTCGCGCTCTTTCCTCGTAACGACGGGGACTTTGGCTTTCGCGGCAATCTCTATGTTACAGCCGATTCGGTGTATGCCGTCAAGAAAGTCGAACTGAGTATAACGCCAAATGCAAGTCTCAACTTTGTCCGTAATCTGATGCTCACGCAGAACTTTAAAATGATAGAAAATACCTGGTGTATGGCGAATTACGACATCGATATGGAACTTGCATACTCGAAAAAAGATAAACGCTCGATTCTCGCGCAACGTCGTGTGTCGTATCGCGATTATGTCTTCGACGATCCCGAACCGAATAGCATTTATAAAGGCTTAGACCGAATTATCAAAATGCCCGACTACGACGCACGTTCTACCGAATTTTGGAACTTGCTCAGACCTACCTCGCTTAGCCAACACGAAGAGGATATATTTACGATGATCGACTCGGTGAAACGTATCCCAATTGTCAAAGCAACATTCCGCGCAATCGGAATTGTTACATCAGGATATGTTACTTTTGGGAAATTCGACGTCGGCCCAATAGTATCAACCGCAAGTTTTAACTCGCTCGAAGGATTGAGACTGAGGCTGGGAGGGCAAACAAATTGGAATTTCGACCGTCATTGGTACTTCTCGGCCTACGGCGCCTACGGATTCAAAGACCGCGAACCAAAATACGAGGGCAAAATCACATACTCGTTTACGAAGAAAAAATATTACCCCTGGGATTACCCCATAAACTCCTTGCAGGCAAGCTATTCTTATGATGTGAAAATCCCCGGTCAATCCTTCCTATACGGTAGCCGCGATAAGATTTTCCTCTCCTTCGTGCGTGGCGAAATCAATAAAATAATGTACGAGAGAAAGTTTAACCTCGTGTGGACTAAGGAGAACCCAAGCGGTTTTTCGTGGGCGCCAAATCTGGCGCTGACTACACTCTACCCGCGAGGAGCAATGAATTACGAAAATGGACGAGGTGAAAGAGCTAACAGTATATCATACAACGAAATCGGCCTGCTGCTAAGATACGCTCCTAACGAAAGATTTTTTCAGATTATGATGGGCGACCGCTATCCAATGAACCAAACAGAACCGATCATCGAACTGGGACACAAATCGGGCTTTGCAAAGCTGGCCGGCGGACAGTACTCGTATAGCCGTACCGACGCTACGCTTTATAAACGCTTCTGGATCGGTGGATTCGGTTATACCGACATCTGGCTCAAAGCCGGACGTTTGTGGAATACCGCCATTCCATATCCCTTGCTGATAACACCGCAGGCAAACCAAGCTTTCGCTTATCAGGACGAAGCTTATAATATGATGAATTATATGGAGTTCCTTATTGATAAATATGCTTGCGCTAATCTTTCTTACGGATTTAATGGATTTATTGCAAACCGTATTCCGCTGATACGTAAACTCAAACTGCGTGAGTTCATTACTTTCAAAGTCTTCTGGGGCGCACTCGATAACAAAAATCATCCAAATAATAACCCCGATCTTTTTCGATTTCCCGTCGGATCTTTCCCGCTGAATCCCGAAAAACCATACATGGAAGCCAGCGTCGCCCTCGATAATATATTCAAAGTGCTGAGAATAGACCTTATACGCCGACTTGGATATTTCGAAAATCCCAATATTCCAATGTGGAGCGTCCGATTCAGAATCAGACCCTCATTCTAAATCTTTTTCCCACAAAGAAAGCAGAAAGCAGAAGGCAGCATGGAACACGCTTTCTGCTTTCTCGTGTCTTTCAATCTCCCACAAAGCTCACAAAGCTCACAAAGAAACTCTGCTTTCTTGTGTCTTTCAATCTCCCACAAAGCTCACAAAGCTCACAAAGAAACTCGGCTTTCTTGTGTCTTTCAATCTCCCACAAAGCTCACAAAGCTCACAAAGAAACTCTGCTTTCTCGTGTCTTTCATACGACCACAAATCTCACAAACAGCACAAACAAACACTGCTGTCTCGTGTCTTTCAATCTCCCACAAAG
>JAITGD010000168.1 GCA_031280885.1 Prevotellaceae bacterium
CTGTGTATTCTCTGTGAAACTCTGTGTAATAAAAATAACACGGAGAGCCACAGAGGAACACAGAGAGCCACAGAAAATTAAAAATTAAAAAGATTATGAAGATATTTTATACAACATTATTACTGTGTTTGCTGAGTGCAAAGACAATTGAGGCGCAAACGTCCGGTAACGGATTTTCATATTCGGAAAACGAATATTCGGTTTACGCAACCGCCGGAGCGGCGAACTTTCAACATTCTTTAGCAAAGGGCGGCGAAACAAAGGGCAGCGTGGGATTTGGCGCAGGCTTGGCATACATTTGTAATGTATCGTCCACGTTCGGCATCTCGCTGGGACTTGAATTATCGTCGTTTCGTGGCGAGACTTCCTACAAATCCTTGCAGGAAACCTACGAGGCAATCGACGATCAGGAAGATCTCATGGAATATAGCTATTCCATAGACAATTATCGCGAAAAGCAAAACATGATGCTCCTTTCCCTTCCCCTGATGGCGCGTTACAACATTCCCGTCGGAAACACGGGCGTCTATTTCGCCGGCGGACTGAAATTCGGCTTTCCGGTAAGGTCGAAGGTGAAAATATCCGCCGAAAATGTCATTTCGACGGGTTATTACGACAGGGAAAATATCACCTACGATGACCCCAACCACGGTTTCTTTTCGGGGCAAAACATCAGCAACAAGCAAGGCACTATCAAGGGTCTCTCGATGATGACGATATTATCCGTCGAGGCAGGTATGCGTTTCGATTTGGAAGGGAAGGCTCTGTGCGCAGGCGTATATTTCGATTACTGCCCAAACAGCCCCAACCTCAGCAAAAACAGGCATCCGCTGAATTATAACAGAGACATAAGCTACGAAAGCGTTTTAAACAGCTCGCTGTCGAGCAAACTGAATCTGATGAGCATAGGATTAAAAGTGCAGTTCAGTTTGTTTTGAGTAATTGTTTGAAACTGTGATTTTAAGATGATTAAAATGATTTTTGTGATTTGTTTGCGACGCGCTGTTGGGACACACGTATGGGCGTTGCGCGCAATGCCCTCCTACATGCGCCACACGCCGCCGCAAACAATCACAAAAATCAATCAAATCAATCAAATCAATCAAAAATCTAAAATCAAATTAATATTTCGCCGAAATCGTCGATTTTAATGTGCCGTCTCTGCAATTTGATCGAAGCTACAACGAACCCATAACGAACCTATAACGAAGAAAATCGAAGGGGCATCGAAGAAAATCGAAGAGGCATCGAAGAAAATCGAAGGATGATCGAAGAAATAATGCCGAAAAACGAGTTAAGAGACTGTATCATTAATCATTTATATGATTTTTGTTTCTGTTATTTGTCTTTTAGTATCGTCGATTACCATTGCCAGCCCCATTGCTTCGGGATATAGCGCGAGGTAGTTTTTCGACTGAATCTGTTCGACGGCTTCGGCGAGTTTGGCAGGGACGTCTTCCGGCGTGTAGGCCACTTTCAGTTCTATTACGTAAGTGTTTTCCTGATATGATATTACCAAATCGGGATGTTCGAGGCTGGTCTGCATTTCGGCAACCGTAGCCACGTTGCAACCGCGGAATAAGGCGATAATTGTGGAGCGATAGAGCCATTCGCGTACTTCTATATCGGTGGGATTGAGCTTGATGTGCCGTATTGCTCCGGTATAATCGCTATAGTGGATGCTTGATAAAAGAGTATTTAGGAGACTTGTTAAGAACTCGATTTTTTTGTCTTCCAGGCTTACGAGGAACACTGCTCTGTAGCTCAGGTACTTAGCTGGAGACAGGATATGTTGCACAAACATTTCCGACATTGAGTTAAGTACTTCGGTATTTGGATAATCGAGTTTATAATACAGGCCTTCTTTTCTGCGGACAGTCAGATATCCTGCCTGATACATAAAGCCTCCGGGGGAAGTATTATCCATGTCGCCGGGGACGTCAAGAAAATCGTAAGGAGCAAAAAAATTGCGAAACTGTTCTACGGTCAGATGTTTTTCTTTAAAATAATTATCAATATCGAATACCGATCCCATTTGTATCCAATAAGAGTAAAATTCTCTTGACCAGAAAAAATGCAGGGTAGAAAGTGGATTGTAGAGTTGATGAACGCCGTCGAAACAAAAGCCGAAGTAATAGTTGCGTTTTTTTTCGAGCAGTTCTTTTGGCGAGATTTTCATTTCTTTTGCAGTTTCGGTTATATGTTCGGGGAAATATTTTTCGATTTCCGTTTCGGACAGTCCGCATATTTCGCCATATTCTTCGTCCAACGAAATGTCTGTAATATTGTTCAGTGTCGAAAATCCGCTGAAACGGGTAAATCTTGCAATGCCGGTAAGGAACACAAAGCGAATATATTCGTCGTTTGCCTTAATTCTGATATAAAAATTTTCCATCATACGGCGAGCTTCTTCTGCCATTTGAGGGTTGGTGTAAAAATCGGAGTAAGGCTTATCGAACTCATCTACAAGTATTACAACTTTGCCGCCGCCTTGTTTGGCGACTTTGTGTATCAGGTCGTCAAAGGCATCGCCCGGAGGATATGTGTTGGGAATGTCAATGTCATAATCTTCGGCAACGGAGGCGACTATCCATTTGAGACTCTGGCTCAAATCCTTGATTCCTTTACTTGTCATAACGGTGGTCATATCAAGCCGTATCACTGGCGAAGGGCGATAGTTGGGACGGTTCATAAATTCTTCGGCATAAAGTCCTTTGAACAGTTCTTTTTTGCCGGAAAACATGGCTTCGAGTGTCGTTACTGTCAGCGATTTACCGAAACCTTGCGGACGGGCAAGATAATACAATTTGCCATCGTCGATTAGATCAACCAAATACTTGGTTTTGTCCACATAAATGCAATCTTCTTCGCGAATTGTAGCGAAGGTTTGTATGCCTATTGGCAATGCTTTTTGTATAGTTTTCATTTGTGTAAAATTTAAATATTCTTTATTTCCGTTATTTGTCGTTGTGTATCATCGATTACCATTGCCAGCCCCATTGCCTCGGGATATGGTGTAAGATAATTTTTTGATTTAATTTGCTCAATGGCTTCGACGAGTTTGGCAGGAACATCTTCCGATTTGTAGGCCACTTTCAGTTCTATGACGTAAGTATTTCCTAAGTAGGATATTACCAAATCTGCGCGTCCGAGATTGGTGTGCATTTCGGCAACCGTAGCCACGCCGCAACCGCGAAAGAAAGCAAGAATTGTGGAGCGATAGAGCCATTCACGTACTTGAAAGTCAAGGAAGTCGAATGCTATGCTTTGTCGTACTGCTCCGGCATAATCGTCGTAGGGGATGCTTGCTAAAAGTGCGTTGAGGATTCTCTTTATCCTGTTTGCGTCTTTTTTTTCCATAGATTCATGCATCAAATTTTGCAGGTTGCCAAAAGCATTTTCGGGGGGCAACATGTTCTGCGCCAGCAATACCGACATTGCGTTCAACACTTCCGTATTTGGATAATCGAGAATGAATTTGTCGCCTATTTGCTCGCGGATGCTCAGGTATCCAGCCTGATAGAGAAAACCTGCGGGTAGCGTGGTATCTAATTCGCCGGGATTGTGTACAAAATTCATCGACACAGAAATTTGGCGAAACTGCTCAACAGTAAGATGTCTGTCTTTGAGATATTTCGCTATCATGTACGATCCACCCGATTCCATCCAATAATCAATAAATTTTTTATCAGCAAAAAAACAAAGCGTAGAAAAAGGATTGTAGAGACGGTGAACGCCGTCGAAACAGAAGCCGTCGTAATGCTTGCGTACTTTTTCGTACAATTCGGCATGCGAAATTTCCATTTCTTTTGCCGTTTCGTTGATATATTCGGGAAAATATTTTTCAATTTCCTCATACGTCAATCCGCACATCTCGCCATATTTTTCGTTCATCGAAATGTCCCTTATATTGTTTAGCGTTGAAAATACGCCAACCTTGGCCAACTTTGCAATGCCGGTAAGAAACACAAAACGAATATATTCGTCGTTTGCTTTGATGCGGGAATAAAAATTCCGTAACGTTGTACGAATTTTCTCCGCCATCTGATGATCGTCGTAGAAATCGGTGTAAGGTTTATCGTATTCATCTATAAGGATTACAACTTTGCCGTATTGTTCGGCAGTTTCTTTTATTAGCAAACTCAGCATTCCGCCTGCCGTAAGTTTCGGATTCAGAGTGATATTGTGAATTTTGGCTTGATATTGTACCAGAGTTTTGACCGATTGTGAAAATGCCTTAATACCCTCGTCGGTGCTTGTGTCGCTCATATCGAGCCGTATAACCGGCGAGGTGTGATAATCCGGGCGATTCATAAATTCTTCGGCATACAATCCTTTGAATAGTTCTTTTTTGCCAGAAAACATTGCGTCGAGCGTCGATATTGTCAGCGATTTACCGAAACGGCGCGGACGGGCATAAAAATATAATTTACCGGTGTCGATCATATTAACCAAATACTGAGTTTTATCGACATAAATATAATGTTCTTCGCGAATTGTAGCGAAGGTTTGTATGCCTATCGGCAGTTTTTTCGGTCTCGTTTCCATTTGCAAACATCTTGTATTAACACCCGCAAATGTACAGTTTTTTTTCGTGTCTTGTTTCTTCTTTCTTGGGATTCATAATTCTATTTGTATCTTTGAGGCGAATTTTAAACAGAAAAATTTATGAAATCATTATCTGTGAGCTTCATTTTGATGTTTTTTGTAGCAGGAATTTCTGCTCAGATTTCGCTTGTAAATCCGAGAACCGACTACAAAATCAATCCCATAGGAATCGACAATCCGCAGCCTCGGCTGAGCTGGGAATCGACCTCGCCGCAACGCAACACCATGCAGGCGGCATATCGAATCAGAGCCGCACATTCCGAAAAAGATCTGACCTCCGGCAAAAATCTTGTCTGGGACAGCGAGCGAATATCCTCCGACCGGTCGAATCAGATCCCGTATTTAGGGACGAGCCTCCGTTCGGGCGAGCGCGTTTATTGGCAAGTAAAAATCGAAGATAATCGGGGAAAATCCTCTGCATGGAGCGTTCCGGCCTTTTTTGAGATGGGATTGCTCGAACTATCCGACCGCAAAGCTGCATTTATTTCGGCAGATATCCCCGACGACACAAAAAAATCATCCCCCGCGCCCATGTTACGCAAGGAATTTATCCTGAAAGGGAAAGTCAAAAGCGCAAGAATTTACGCTACGGCGCACGGCCTATATATCCTGCGATTGAACGGAGCAAAAGTCGGCGACCAACTTTTTGCTCCCGGATGGACCTCGTACAAGAAACGTCTGCAGTATCAGGTATATGACGTAAGCGCACAGCTTCAACAGGGAAAAAACGCGCTGGGAATCATTCTCGGCGACGGCTGGTATCGGGGACATCTGACTTGGGATCGCAGAAGAAACACCTACGGCGACCGTCTCGCCGCCATGATACAGCTGGAAGTACTTTACACTGACGGAAGTAGAGAAACCATACTCAGCGACGATTCCTGGAAATCGTCCACCGGACCGATACTTGCTTCGGATATTTACAACGGAGAACTTTACGACGCACGTCTGAAAATAAAAGGCTGGGACAAAGCAGGATTCGACGACTCGAATTGGAAGGAAACCCAAGTCAAACACGTCGATATGAGCGTATTGACTGCATCCGAAGGAGTTCCGGTACGAGCGGTTCAAAAGCTGAAACCAATCAAGGAAATCACTTCGCCGAAAGGCGAACGAATTTTCGACATGGGACAAAACATGGTCGGATGGATACGCTTCAAACTCAAAGGAAATAAGGGAGATAAAATAAAATTCAACTTCGCCGAAACGCTCGACAAAGATGGCAATTTTTACACCGAAAATCTCCGTTCCGCCGCATGTGAAGACACATACATCTTTTCAGGCGAAGAAATCGAAGAATACGAACCGCATTTCACCTTTCACGGATTTCGTTACGTGAAAATCAGTGAATATCAGGACGAAGTCAAACTTGATGATTTAACGGGAGTAGTCATACATTCCGACATGCCTGTAACCGGCAATTTTACCTGCTCCGACAGTCTGGTAAATCAATTGCAACACAATATTTTATGGGGACTTTGGGGTAATTTTCTCGACGTACCTACCGACTGTCCGCAACGCGACGAACGTCTGGGCTGGACGGGCGACGCACAAGCCTTCGCGCCCACTGCTTGTTTTAATGTCGATGCTACCGCTTTCTTTACCAAATGGTTGAAAGACTTGGCCGCCGACCAGCACGAAAACGGAAGCGTGCCGCATGTAGTCCCCGACATGCTGCGCGAATACGGCGCCACAGGCTGGGCCGACGCCGCAATTATCGTCCCCTGGAGCGTTTACAAGGCCTACGGAAATGTCAGAATCCTCGAAGAACAATACAACTCGATGAAAGCCTGGGTCGAATACATGCGAAAAGGAGCAGGAGATAAATATATTTTTAACTTCGGACATCATTTCGGCGACTGGCTGGCCTTTGCATCAACACGAAGCGACTATCCGGGCGCAACGACCGACAAAGACCTTATCGCAACAATGTTTTTCGCCAATTCGACTAAAATTCTTGAAAAAACAGCCATAATACTCGGCAAAACTCAGGATGCAGACGATTATGCAAAACTCTTCGTCAATATCCGCAAAGCCTTTCAAAATGAGTTCATGACTGGCACAGGACGACTTTCGTCGAACACGCAAACAGCTTACGTGCTGGCGCTGGCCTTCGACCTTGTTCCCAACGATTTGAAAGAAAACCTTGCACAGCGTTTAGCTAACGACCTGCATTCCTTCGGACATATCACTACCGGATTTCTTGGTACTCCGATGATTTGCAAGGTATTGACCGACTGCGGACATGTCGATTTAGCCTACATGCTGCTGATGCGCAAGCATTATCCCTCGTGGCTGTATCCGATAACACGCGGAGCTACAACTATTTGGGAACGCTGGGACGGAATCAAACCCGATGGCTCGTTTCAGGACGCCGGCATGAACTCCTTCAATCATTATGCCTACGGAGCAGTGGGTAATTGGCTGTACACCAGCGTAGCCGGAATACAAAATGCGCCGGAAAGCGCCGGCTACAAAAAAATCGTCATCGCGCCGCATCCGCACAAAGAATTATCCCAGGCGCAAGCCTCGCTGAAATCGGTTTACGGAGAGATTGTTTCAGCCTGGCAAATAAAGGACGGTCTTATGAATCTGAAAGTTAAAATCCCAACAAATACCCAAGCGGAAATCCACCTCCCGATAAAAACTGTCGAATCCATCACAGAAAGTGGAAAAGCTGTAAATCAATCAAAAGAAATACAAATAATCGGCGCCGACAAGGGAAGAACGCTACTGTCCGTCGGTTCGGGAGAATATGATTTTTATATAAAAATGGAATAAATGATTACACAAAAAAAGCTCTTTTCGTACTTTCGGAAAATCGGACGAAATTCACCCGTAAGATTTACCTTTTTTATGCTGTTAATCTTGTTGTTATTCATTAACGAATACGACAGAAGTACTGCCTTGCCCGATACCGCTTTTCCCGAAATACTGAACCTGCTGCTAAAGGTTTTAAGTTTGATTATACTTATAATTCTCACATTTTCATTCCTTTCGGTGATATTGGCCTATACGCTTTGCAAGAAAAAGGAGGCCAAAAGCGCGGTGGTGGATATACGGTTTTCATATCCAGATGAATACGCCGACAATCGCGTCGTTTGCATTGTGAACTGCGAAGCTGCGGCGCCTCTTTTCGGCTCGGTAAAGGCTCATCCTGTTTACGATAAGGCTTACGCAGCGCCGAAATTCGCCTTACATTCTGCTCCACGCAACAAAAAGAAAAATCAGAAAAAAACGAAATTGACCGGCAAAGCAATTCTGTATCCGCCCGAAACAAGACATTATCAACTGAAATCCATAAGTTTATGTTTTGAGGATGTTCTGCGTCTATTTTCCTTGCGCAGAACATTCTATCCGGACGAAGGTTTTTCGGCCTTGCCCGGCCACGAAAACATTGCTCCGATAGAACTCGTTCCCATGCAATCGAAAGAGCAATTAATGCGCACCGACGTCATCCGCCGACAGGAAGGTGAATGGCTGCATTTCAAGGATTTCGAGCCTTCGGACGATATACGCCGAATAGTGTGGCAAATGTACGCGCGCAACAAGGAACTTGTGGTGCGAATGCCCGAAACGATGAACATGTATGCCTCGCAAATAGACGTTTACGTGTCGTTTTACAACGCATATCTCGATACGCTCGACCTTGTCGGCAAAAAATTCAGTTGCATATTTCTCAACGCCTATAAACGTATGATTTGGAGTCTATTGCAATCGCTCGAAACAAGCGGAGAGATGAGTGTAAACTACGTTCCCGATCAAATCGTCGGAGATTTTTCCTCGCCCGAATTGTCCGAAAACCTGTCGAAACTCGTGTCAGTACATTGGAACAGAAGTCATAAACCCGTCGATTATTTTAAACTCGGACCGGCTTCGCTTTGTTGCATTTCGCCGCTAATTCCTGCAGACGAATTGCAACAGACGGTACACTTTGCATCTCCAAACACAACTTTCGTGTACGTCGATTTGCGAAAGTCCCTTACTGCAAAGGGATTGCCTGGTTTGCTGAAGGATATATTCACTTCGCCCGACGAAGCCGCAGGAGAAATCGCTCAATGGAAATGGTGGCTTTCGCCAATGCGCGCCCGTCTTGCAAAAAACGATAAGGAAATAAAAGCCCTATTCCATTCATCAGAAGTAAAATGGCATGAAATATAAATCAAGATGAACCAAGATTTCAGGAGCCAAGAGCCAAGATTTCAAGAACCAAGACAACTGCGTAGGCTGATTTGATGAATTAAATGCCGACGAAGAAGCGAATTATTGCAATACACTTACATCGTCGCAAAAAATATCCGCGCAACCAGCTATCTTGGCTCCTGGTTCCTGAATCTTGGCTCTTGATTCCTGAAATCCTGGATCTCTAAAAATTATTTATTTATGCCCATTTCTTTTTTCACCAAAGGCAGGATGTCAATGCTTTGCACTTCGTTGAAATATATTACGCCGCCTCCGGCAACATCAAAAACATAAATCAACCCCTGTGCTTTGGCGACTTTGGTTATGGTAGCCCGTACTTTTTCCTGAATCGGAGTCAGTAATTTTCTGTATTCTTCCTGATAACCAGGCTCAAAAGCTTGTTGTTGCTCTTGTAAACGACGTTGTACTTCGAGCAATGCTTTCTGTTTTTCCGTCTTCACGGTTTCCGACCAAGTGGTTTGTTTGTTGTTAAACTCATCCATTTTTTTGTTGTATTCCACAACCATTTCTTCATAAACTTCGCTCATATCCTTTTGATAGGCTTCAAGTTTTTTCATTGCGGAATCTCTTTCGGGCATAACATTGATAAGGTCAGCAGTGTTGATATGACCGAATTTATACGTTTGTGCATTCGACCTTCCGCAAAAAGCGACGAAAGCAACAAAAACAAAGAGCAGAATTTTTCTCATAATGAACATTATAGTTATTAAAAACGTTAATATATCTCCGGCAAAGGTAATATTAATTTCCATATCGCAATCCTGAATCTCTTTTAATCTTTGTATCTTTGTGGCAGATTTTTAACAGAAAAAGTTATGAAATATTTTAATATAGCCGGACCCTGCAACAGGGCAAAGCATTATATGATAGAGCCTTCGACCCGTATCAAGGGCGTCGAAAGATTAATCGATATGGAGCAGTATTTTGTTATTCATGCAGCGCGTCAAAGCGGAAAAACAACTTATTTGAGAGACTTGGCAAAGCGTCTCAATGCCGGCGGGCAGTATTATGCCATGTATTGTTCGCTGGAAAACCTGCAAGGAATTACAGACCCGCGCGAAGGTATTCCTGAAATTGTAACGAAAATCAAAGACACTCTCGAAGAATTGGGGATTCCTCATGGGACAGAATTTGCCAAAAACCCCAATTTTGCGAATTTTACCAATGTGCTGAACAAAGAATTGAAACGGTATTGCAAGATATTGGACAAGCCCTTGGTTATTCTTTTCGACGAAGCAGATTGTCTGAGCGATGACACTCTGATTACTTTTCTGCGCCAACTGCGCGACGGTTACAATAATCGCAGCGATATACCTTTTGTTCACTCTGTTGCACTGGTTGGGATGCGCAATATCCGCGACTACAAGGCTAAAATCCGTCCCGATAGCGCTTCGCTCGGTAGCGCAAGTCCGTTTAATATTGTTACGAAAACATACATGCTGAAAAATTTTACTAATGACGAAATCCGTAGTTTATATAGTCAGCATACGGAAGATACAGGACAGCAGTTTGATGAAGCCGCTATCGATATGGTTTACGAACAAACGCAGGGACAACCATGGTTGGTCAATGCCATTGCTTGCGAGGTAATTGCGGAAATGTTGGACTACGACTATTCAAAACCTGTAACAAAAAAACTTGTCGAAGAAGCCATTCAAACAATCATCTTGCGCCGCGATACGCATATCGACAGTCTGCTTGAACGTCTGAAAGAAGAACGGATACGCAAAGTTATTGAACCGGTGATTACCGGCGACAATACACAAATAGACAGACTTTCGGATGATTACCTATACGCTTGCGACCTCGGACTGATTCGCAACGAAAAAGCCATGATTATTCCTGCGAATCCTATTTATGCCGAAGTCATTGCAAGAACTTTGTCATTTAATTGCCAAGA
>JAITGD010000178.1 GCA_031280885.1 Prevotellaceae bacterium
ATTCATAGCGGTCAAAGTGCAGAAAAGATTTGCCGAGTCCGAGGAAGAGGCTTTCTTTGTGATCGCCGGACACGCCCAGCTGACCGATGGCCTGCTTCACGGCAGCCGCCAGTCGAAAGTCGTTCAGCCGCTCTTCGCGCAGCCGGCGCAGTTCCTTTTCCACCAGTTCAACTGTCCGCTCCCGGTTTTTCGGATCGGTGCCGAAATAGATGGAATACAACCCTGTGTCCGTATAGGCCGTCACGCCGGATTCCACATTATACGCCAATCCGCTCCGTTCGCGCAGCGAAACGTTCAGCCGGCTGTTCATTCCCGGCCCGCCCAGCAGATTGTTCAACAGAAACAGCGCCGCCCGCTTTTCGTCGTACATGTCATACGCCCATCCGCCAATCAGAACGTGCGACTGATGCGTCTTTTTCCTTACTGTACGGGGCTGTGGACAGAGCGGCGCCGGATGCGGTTTTTGGCGGCCATTCGCCGGCGCATGGCCGGGGGACGCTTCCGACAGATATTTTTCCGCCAGACGCACAATCCGTTTGAAGGCCACGTTCCCCATAGAAAAAAACACCATATTACCGGCCGTGTAGTGACGCTCGACAAATGCCTGCGCCGATGCTGTTCCAAAGGATGAAAGCGAACGCCTGTTTCCGAGAATATGACGCCCCAGCGGATGACCCTCAAAGAGGATGTTTTCAAATTCGTCAAAAATCAGGTCAGCCGGATTGTCTTCATACGACAGAATTTCATCCAGAATCACATCGCGTTCCTTTTCCAGTTCCTTTGCCGGAAAGCGGGAATGAAGCACCATGTCGGCAATCAGTTCCACAGCCCGTTCGTAATGTTCGTCAGGAAAAACGGCATACACAAACGTTTCTTCCTTCGTGGTATAGGCGTTCAGTTCGCCACCGGCGCAGTCCATCCG
The DNA here is from genome assembly GCA_031280885.1 of Prevotellaceae bacterium. Classification (GTDB taxonomy): domain Bacteria; phylum Bacteroidota; class Bacteroidia; order Bacteroidales; family UBA932; genus JAIRLF01. The sequence continues at coordinate 923 of JAITGD010000178.1, forward strand.
GTTCAGGATGTGCCACGCTTTGCGTTTGTCGGTACCCTTGAAAAGCAGATGTTCCACAAAGTGCGCCAGTCCTGACTCCTCTGGCCGTTCATCGCGCGTACCGGCATTAACAGCAATGCCGCAGTAAGCAACTGGCGACGGAGAGGGCTTGTGAATCAAACGCAATCCATTGGAAAGCGTACAGGAAAAACAGTTCATATTTTCGTATCTTATTTGAGGGCGCAAAAGTAGCGCATTTTTTCAAATATACTCCCTTGCGAGAATCTTTTTCCGGGGCAAACGCATTCGAGACTGTCTCAAAAATCAATTAGCACACAGATAACACCAGAGCGAACGCCTGAAAAACCGTGTTCGGCCTGTTTTAACCGAAAGCAACCAACAGGGAAGGAACACAAATAACACAGTTTTTTCTTTCCAACCTCAGTTTTGGATAAGAAAAGCAGAAAAAAGTTGATGAAAAATTTGTAAGACTGATAAACACCACCCAATTTTTTATTACCTTTGTTCTACATAGATCACTTAGTAAGTGTAAATATTTTTGTTTTTAATACCCCAAAGATAAGCATTTTAGGTGATATATGCAAATTTTATTTTAGATATTTAGGTATCATTAATGACGGTTTTATAAGCAAAGATATAGGTGGCGGATTTGAAAAAATCGAAAAGTTATATTCTAATTCTCATTTTTTCTTTGTTCCTTCTAAATCCGAATGTTTAGGTATTGCTTTTTGTGAAGCGATGTCTTATGGTTTACCTTGTGTATCATCTATCGCTGGAGGTATTCCTACAATAATAAAAGATAATTATAATGGTATTTTATTACCAATAGAAGCAACAGCAGAAGAATATGCCAAAAGAATATTACAGGTTTTTAATTCTAAAAGTATTTACAAAGAAATGTCTAAAATTGCCTATAATGAATATGTCACAAAATTGAATTGGAAAGTGGCAGGTGAAACAATGGTAAAATATCTTAAGACGTTATGAAAATCCTCCATATCATATCCAGCATGTCCGCCCAATGCGGTGGCACAACTTCATGCACTTACGATTTAGTCAAAGGCTTGCACAATCAAAATATGATTGTGGATATTTTGTCTTTTTCTCCTGCTGCCGGCGATAAATTAATTAGCAACGAGAATTTCATAAAAATAGTTCCCCGTTCCGACAGTTTTATTTCCAAATCATATAAAAAAGCGTTGGGAAACAGCATTTATCAGTTATTTCATGCCAACGGCATTTGGGAATATACGGAATTGATTTCGGCAAAAATTGTGCGAAAAAAGAAAATTCCTTACTCAAAAAACAAATCTTCCTGAAACTGTTTCTAATGAACGATTTGAACAAAGCTGCTTGTGTTCATGCTACATGCCTTGAAAATATGAAGCATATAAGAAATTCAGGTGTTAAGTCAGCAATAGCATTTGGAAAAAGAAAATAAGGTTATAATTTTGCAATTGCAAAAAATAAAGTGTAATTTTGCAGCACACTGCAAAATTACACTTATAAAAATAACTACATGATTTACAGAGAAATAGAATCAATTTCTTACAAAATGCTACAGCAATATCCTGCAATAAGCATTACAGGTCCGCGTCAGTCAGGCAAAACTACGCTTGTGAAAAATTTGGGCGGAGATTATAATTATTTCTCACTTGAAAATATGGATACACGCACATTTGCAGAAGAAGACCCGCGTGGCTTTTTGACTTCGGCAGGCGAAAAATACATTTTAGATGAGGCGCAATATGTTCCCCAATTGTTTTCCTATTTGCAAGAAATCTTAGACAACGCCAAAGAAAACGGAAAGGTAATTTTACTCGGATCGCAAAGTTTTTTACTCAATCAGCATATTTCACAAAGTTTGTCCGGCAGAGTCGCTATGCTGAAACTGTTGCCTTTATCGTATTCCGAGTTGAAAGAGGCAAATCTTGCCAATGAAAACATCTTGCATAATTTATTTACGGGTGGCTACTCGCGTTTGCACAACGAAAAATAGGCATTAGTGGCGTGTGCATTGCCACGACTCCTACTGTCTCTTGATAAAACAAAAAGCATTTGGAAAAACGAAATAATTTTCCAATTTTGCATTGGAAAAACGAAATAATTTCGTAATTTTGCATTGGAAAATTAAAATGGATGAGCTTGTCAAGAAAATATTATAAACGAAATATAGACTGTCGCTTGCTTGAATGGAAAGACAGCAAAAGGCGGAAACCGCTATTGTTGCGGGGCGCACGGCAAGTGGGCAAGTCTTCGGCAGTGAGGGAGTTGGCAAAGCAATTTGCGAATTTTATTGAGGTGAATTTTGATGAAAACGACTTGGCAAAAGAAATTTTTGAGAACGAAAAATTACCAAAAGAAATTTGCAAACAACTCTCTTCTCTATTTGGGATAGAAATAAAATCAGGCGAAACTTTGCTTTTTTTAGACGAAATTCAATCGTGCCTGCCTGCAATCGAATGTCTGCGGTATTTTTATGAGAAAATGCCGGAACTGCACGTTGTTGCAGCCGGCTCGCTGCTCGAATTTGCTCTTGGTAAAATTTCGTCGTATGGCGTAGGACGTATCAATCATTTATTTTTATATCCGTTCAGTTTCGCAGAATATCTTAACGCAAAGGGCAAAACCTTGCTGGTTGATGCTTATCGGCAATCTTCACCGAGCAATCCATTGGCGCAACCGCTGCATAAACAGTTGCTGAAAGACCTGAAAGATTTTTTGTTAATTGGCGGTTTACCTGAAGTTGTTGCCACATACATTGAAACGGACAGCTATTTGCAATCTCAGAAAGCGCTTGATGAGCTTATTATCAGTTTTGAAGATGATTTTGCAAAATATCACAAACACGAAACTGCATTGAATGTTTTGGATGTATTCAAATCGGTAGTCAGGCAATCGGACGGCAAGTTCGTTTATGAACATGTTTCGCCTAATATCAGCAGTTATCATGTCAAACAGTCGTTAGACCTTCTGATAAGAGCAGGATTAGTTTATCCGATAACTCACAGTGCGGCAAACGGTGTTCCTGTCGGATCCGAAGTGAATCCTAAATACCGCCGCTGTATGCTTTTCGATACGGGCATACATCAGCGCATTTTGGATTTGGATATAGCGCAAATTATTGTTACCGACGATTTTGAAACAATAAACAAAGGAACTATTGCCGAAATGTTTGTAGGACA
>JAITGD010000035.1 GCA_031280885.1 Prevotellaceae bacterium
TTGCCGGATTCCGTATATGCCTCATGGTTACACAGTATGGTTTCCATACGCAACGTATGCGCTCATCATGAACGTCTATGGAATCGTCAATTACGTATTCAACCGCTGTCGCCGCGCAAACCGCAAAATATCTGGCTTGCAGACCAATCTGTTTGCAATAATCGCATCTATTACGTTTTTTCTATAATGATTTATTTTCTCAACACGGTCAATCCCAATCACACGTTCAGGAAAAAACTCGAAAAACTATTTGCGAAGTATCCAAATGTGGACAGGGCGGCAATGGGCTTTCCCGCCGGCTGGCAAAATGAGCCGCTCTGGACGGGAGCGTAATTATCTTGTCATATTCCTGCGCAACAGGTTTCGGCAGATTTAAGAAAAAACATTACTTTTGTGTGTTCGAGGCAAGTATCATTGCTCGAAAGATTATCGTTATACTAAGTAAAATTCAATTCATTATGAGTAGTAAGTCAAACATAAACAGAAGACAATTCTTGTCGAATGCAGCCCTGATAGGCGCTGCCGGAACGGTGGGCGGAGGCTCGCTGTTGAGTTCCTGTGGAGGCGATGGAGCTTCCAATGCAAAAGCGTCAAAACATCCTCCCATAGAGAGACTTAAATCGTGGAGAATACCTGTGCTTACCGACAAGGCTGTCGATGGCAAGGAACTCAAAGTTGGCCTTGTGGGATGCGGAGGTCAGGGCAGAGGCGATTTGATTAATCTAACGCGAGCTGCAAACGGAATTAAAATCACCGCTTTAGGTGATGTGTTTCAGGACAAAATCGACGCTGCACGCGAAGTGATTCTCAAAGAAACAGGTCAGGAAGTTTCGTCAGATAATTGTTTCGTTGGCTTCGACGCTTATCAGAAGGTAATCGACTCGGGGGTCGATATAGTGCTGTTAATCACCCCTCCGGTATTTCGTCCTCAGCATTTTGAAGCGGCGGTAAAGGCCGGAAAACATGTCTTTATGGAGAAACCTATTTCGGTGGACGTCGCCGGTTCGTTGAAAATGATTGCAACGTCGCGAATTGCATCAGGGCAAAATCTTTGCGTTGTAACCGGCACTCAACGTCGGCATCAGCGCTCTTATGTAGAGGCATACAAGCAGATAGCCGATGGAGCAATCGGCGAAATCACCAGCGGCAATGTTTATTGGAATCAGAATATGCTGTGGTATCGCAATCGCGAGCAGAGCTGGAACGATATGGAGTGGATGATTCGCGATTGGGTGAATTGGTGCTGGCTTTCGGGCGATCATATCGTCGAGCAGCATGTGCATAATATCGATGTATTCAACTGGTTTTCGGGATTGACGCCCGCTGCCGGCACAGGTTTCGGAGCGCGTCATCGCCGCATAACCGGCGATCAGTACGATATGTTTAGTGTTGATTTTGAGTACGAAAACGGAGTACATCTGCATAGCATGTGCCGCCAAATCGACGGATGCACAAGCAATATATCGGAATTTGTTCAAGGTACGCACGGTAGCTGGGCTGGCAGCTGGGATTACAGCGAGATAAAAGACCTGTCGGGCGCTGTTGTTTGGAAATGGGATTTTGAAAAGGAAAAAGCCGAGTTCGCTCAAACAGATCCTTATGTGCTGCAATTTGTTGATATGGTAACTGCTATCCGCGAGAATAAATCTTTCAACGAAGCCGAAGGAACGGCCATATCTTCGCTTATCGCCGTGATGGGGCGCGAATCGGCATATACCGGAAAGAGGATTACTTGGGACGAAATCAAAGCAATGAATATGAATCTCCTTCCCGATGATCTGCAGATGGGAACGGTGGATATGAGCCCTTACAAAACGCCCGTGCCGGGGAGCGGCAAAAGCTAAGAACTATCATTCAGAAAAGAATTATTAACAAATAGTTACAAATATTAAAATCAAAAAAGTAATGAAAAGAATTATTATTTCTACAGCAAGCGCTATGATTTGCCTGCTATTGGTGGCCGCCTGCAATACGCCGAAGCCGGCTTCGACAGGCGCAAGCTCGACCGAAGCTAAGAAAACAGACCCGGAATTGGTCGAAAAGTATTGGAAACTCGTTGAGCTGTATGGCAATCCCGTAACAGTGGAAGAGAATCAAAAGGAAGCTCACCTCATTCTCAAAAGCGACGGCACTTACAACGGCAGCGCCGGATGTAACACTCTTTTAGGCTCGTACAGCTTGGGAGCGCCCGGTCGGATTTCCTTTTCCGAAGGAGCTACTACGCTGAAAATGTGTCTAAAAGGCATGGAGACTGAGGAGAAATTCAAACAGGTTATCAAGATGGCCGACAGTTACCTCGTAAAGCAGGATACTCTCTTGCTGCATCGGGCACGGATGGCTCCTCTGGCGCGTTTCGTGGCCGTTTACATGAAATAGGCTTATATTTCCTGTAATCAAAAGAGAACACCCTGTGTTATAGGCGAAAGCCTCAGCAGGGTGTTTGTTTTATTTTTTGATATCCGATTCTACACTTTTTCGTGCAATCTGCTGTGTCGGATGTCCTTAATGTGTTTAATTACTTTTGCGATTTGTTTATCCATCCAGCTTTGAGCGGGCGGTTCTGGAGGCACGGGAGGAGTTTCCACCGGCTTGTTATCCAGGATAGTTTCCTTGCTTCGGAGCTTTTCGGATCCTGCGAAATTTGGATTGAAGTATTCGTCATCCTTTTTTCCTGCGATATAGTCGAATCCACACATTATTAGTCCGATTGCTGTAGAATATTTTGGATAAATAACGTCCTGCGATCCTGCCAGATTGTTTCCCGGGCGACCAATCCGAAAGCTCATACCGGTGTTTAAATGAATAAATTCGGCAAGATTTTTTGTATCGGCAGCACCACCGGTAAACACAATGCCGGCGCCGAGTTTACGCGCATAACCCGAACGTGCTATTTCGTGCATAACGAATCCGATGATTTCCTTCATGCGAGCTTCGATAATCTTAGCCAGCAATTTATGCTCTATTTGTCGAGGTAAGTGCTGTTCGATAGGCACTATAATCTCCTTGTTGCTTTGGGCAAACGATTCCATGCAAGTTCCGTAAGTTACCTTAATTCGTTCTGCATCGCGTTGAGGAATTGCGCAAATTTTCTGTATATCGCCGGTGATAGTTTTTCCTCCCCAAGGAATTACCGCCGTATGCCGCACTATATTGTCGTGATAGATAAGTAAATCGGTACTACCACCGCCCATATCTATCATAGCCACACCGAGTTCCTTTTCGTCGTCGGTCAATATAGCTCTTGCCGAGGCGATTGGTTCGAGGAATAGATGTTTCAATTTCATATCCAAACGTTCGATACAGCGCGAAGTATGCAGAGTTGAAGCTGATTTACCTATGATAATGTGGAAATTGCACGAGAGTTTATTTCCCAGCCGTCCTACGGGATCGTTCACACCCATAGCGTTATCCACGTTGTATGTTTGCGGGATAACATGCAGAATTATCTCTCCGGGTTCCACCCTCATTTTTTTCATATCTTTTTCGAGACGCATTATCTCCTCTTCATCGATTTCCTTTTCGTAGTTATCTCTGGTCAGGTCGGTGCTACTTTCGATGCAACGAATATACTGTCCTGCAATGCCTACAAACACTTCATCGATTTTTTCTATTCCGGCCTCTTGCTTGACCTTTTCCAAAGTAGGAGTTACTGCATCGGCTACACGTTTAATATTCTCTACTTCACCGCCTTTGATTCCCGACGAAGGGGCTTCGGCGTATGCGACGATACGAAAATGATTGTCTTTTTTTTCACCTATGACAGTTACTATTTTTGTGGTTCCAAGGTCTATTGCAGCAATATAATTCGTCATAATATTCAGGGTTTTACATTGTTTATATTTCTTTTATTATTTATCATTACACAAGTTCCAGCACAGCCCGTCCGCCTTTTTTCACAGGAGTTCCCGGCGCGGGCGACTGCCTATTTACTACGCCTGCACCTTTGATTGCAACTTTCATTCCCATTGTTTCCAGCAGATACACAGCATCTCGCAGCCCCATACCTTCCACCGTCGGCATGGTTCGGGAATTGATTTTCAGCGTCGAAATTTTGACCATTCCTGCTGTGTCTTTTGCGATTACCCATGTCATTTTGTCGGCGTCGGCGCCAAGTTTGATATTCATCTTTTCGGCTATTATCGCCAAGTTTTTCCCGCGAGTATTTTTCATCTTTGGACTCTCGGGAACCTCGTAAGAAACAGGCTTATATGTCGGACGGATTTCGGGATGCAAGGCGTAAATTCTGTCGGCGATTTCCTTGAACAGAGGCGCAGCCCATTTACCACCGTAAGTATCTTCGTCCGAAATGGAATACAAAACCACTATGCACGAATACTTTGGATTGTTTTCGGGGAAATATCCGCAGAAACTTGCTCTATGTCGGCGTATATATCCACCACCCGAAAGTTGTTGAGCTGTACCGGTTTTGCCAGCTATTCCGTATTCCGTTCCACTTATTCTTGATGCAGTGCCGGCCAGGCTCACCACACCCGACATCACTTTTTTTACTTTTTCGAGCGTAGCCTGCGAACAGATTGATTTATCGATTATTTCAGGCTCGAAACTCTCTTCTTCGCCGGTTTTGTATCTCAGTCCGCGAATCAATCTCGGCTTCACCATGATTCCATTGTTAGCCACGGCGTTATAGAAACACAGAATATTCAGAGGCGTTACATCGACTTCGTATCCGGTGGCAATCATATACATAGAATTAGAAGTCCATCTTCCTCCATGCTGACTGGATTTTGCGCCGACTTCTTTGAGAAAAGGCGTAGCACGCTCATTCAGTCCAATATCAAAAGTATCAGCGACATGTAGTTTTTTCAGAGCGTTTATAAATTCCTTTTCTCTGCCTCGAAAAGCAAGATCGACGGCTTTGGCCGTGCCGATGTTCAGCGATTTTTCGATAATACGTTGTAACTTAAGCTTTCCGTAGTTTTTATTATCGATTTCGCTCACTCCGTTCCACTTTTTTTTCACCATTCCGGTCTTTTTGTCAGTTTCTTTAACACAGCCTTCGTCGCAATCTATTTCGGTATCAATGTCCACTTTACCAGTTTCTAAGGCGGCCATCAGCGAGGCAATTTTGAAAGTAGAACCGGGGTCGGTTTTTTTCAGCGATTCCAAATTTCTATCCATGTAAACTCCTCTTTCGCGCGACAGATTGACCATCGCTTTGACGTCGCCTGTAGCCACTTCCATCACCGCAATCGTGCCGGCCTCGAATCTGTCGTTCGACAGAGTTTTACGCAGCATTATATCTGCAATCTCCTGAATGTCTGCATCTATGGATGTAACAATATCCGGTTCGTCGGAATAATTCTTCAAAAACTCGTCGCTTATGTTCTCTATTCCGATTATAGTTCTGTGAGCCAGATTATCATAAGGATTTTCGCGACGGCCTTTTTCTTCTTCGATGATAGCCTTTCTCGTCGTACTGCGAACCCTTTTTACATTTCTGAAAGCCATGATACTGTCGCGCATATCGATGTTCACCGTTCCATCGAAATACTTGTTATACGTCTTTTTACCTGCTTTCGCCTCTTTTTCAGCCGCTGTGCGATGATTTGCCATTTCGAGATAATACTTTTTTGCCGATTTGCTTTTAGTGTGTTTGGCTAAAACTTTGGCAATCAGCTCAAAATCCTTAATCAACGAAGAATCTCTTTTGATTTCGCGCGATTTGCCGATAAATCCGGCCATATAATCGATACCTATCCGATATTCAGGCACATACACCGATAAAAACTTGTGATCATACGAAAGAATACTTGCCTGATTCGAGGTTTCTTTTGCAGCCTCGCTTCTTTTGGATGATGCAGTTTCGCTATAACCTTCGGTAAAAAATTGTAATTCGATGATTTTGACGATGTAATACAGACAAATCAAAAGCATTGAGATATACATCACGGCGTTTCCAAACAGTATCAAGTTCTTCGTTTTCATTACTTTTTGACTGTTTTGGGTGGCGTTTCCGATTCTTTCAGATTCAAGCCTCGCCTTTTTATCTGATTGAGAATTTCGGGATAACGTCTCAATTTCAGCGACTCCGAAAATTCATTGTTGTATTTTATCCGGCTTCTAAGCAACTTATTTTCAAGCCGTCCGGTTTCTTTCAATTCCAGCCCCAGAATTATATCTCCGGCAATATAAATAATACATAACGCAAACAAAAACAGTATAAACCGTCCGTGTTTACGAAGAAAATCCTTGTTCAACAAAGGACCTCCGGCAAGCAGCACACGTATTTTCATTATTATATTACCGAGCATCGACATGAATCAAATTTTTTCAGCCACACGCAATTTCGCACTGCGCGCTCTTGGATTATTAATTATCTCATCCTCAGAAGGAACTATCACCTTAGAGCTTGATCTAAACGGAGCTACTACCGCTCCGTAGAAATCGGTATTTCGCAGGCCGGCAACATTTCCCGTGCGCATAAAATTTTTAACCGGACGGTCTTCGAGCGAATGATACGATATTACCACCAATCGACCGCCAGAGTTCAAAAGATTTACGCTTTGTTCGAGAAAATGATGTAAGGCTCTGATTTCATGGTTAGTTTCCATTCGTAAAGCCTGACATAGTTTTGCTAAATATTGTTTTTCAGCATTTTTTGGAATGCAAGGAGCAACGGCTTTTATCAAATCGCTCATTGTAGCTATACGACTGTGTTTGCGGATGTTATCTATACACGACGCAAGTTTTCCGGCATTTTCTATTTCGCCGTATTCCTTGAATATGCCTTTCAGCGCTTCGGTATTATATTCGTTCACAATCTTTTGCGCAGTCAATTCTTCGTTTTTATTCATACGCATATCAAGTTCTGCTTCAGGAAATCGGAACGAAAATCCGCGTTCGGCAGTATCGAAATGATGCGACGACACGCCCAGATCGGCAAGTATTCCATCGACCTTATTTATACCGTAATAGCGCAAAAAATTGCTCATAAAACGGAAGTTATTTCTCACAAAAATCAAACGTTCATCCTCGGGAAGTTTGCACTCGGTTTCGTCGTCGCGGTCGAAAGCCATCAGCCTTCCGCCCTTCATTCGCTTGAGAATCTCGCGAGTATGCCCTCCTCCGCCGAAAGTTGCATCGACGTAAATCCCGCCCGGTTTTATTTCGAGAGCATCGACGCTTGTTTCAAGCAACACTGGTGTATGATAGTTTGTATTCAAAATCAAAAAATTACCTTATATTTTTATTCCTCAACAGCCGTTTGACTTTCTCTTTGTATTCGTCCTGCGAGACACGATTTTTGACTCTCGCGTATTCTTCGGCGCTCCAAACCAGAATTTTATTAGTCTCGCCCACGAAGACAACTTCCTTATCCACACCGATTTCGTCTAAAAGTTTTTTAGGGATACCTATTCTTCCCGTTTTTTCGTCGGGGACGAGTTCGAAGGTATCGCTGATGAATTTAATCCAGAGTTCAAAATCGGCTTCGTCGTACAAATCAAATTGTTTTTGAGCTTCTTCGCGTTGTCGGCTCCATTCGTTTATCAAGATTATATCTAAACATTTGCCCATGATACTCCTGCGTACCACGAACTTACCTGCTTCGAGAGATAGCCCTGCCGCCTGCGACCTGAAGGCCGACGGAAGTACCAGACGCGATTTGTCGTCTAACTTTGCCATATAATCTCCAACGAAATCCATTAATTTACATTTAATTCAAATTTTAATGCTTGTTAAATACGAAAATTTAATCTCTTAAAAACGCCGCAAAATTACAAAGATTATTTACACAATATTACATTTGATTCCATTTTAATACACTTTGCTCACTTTTAAGAAAATTTAAGTTTCGATTGTTAATAACTTCCCGTGTATATCATTTGTCGGCAATAAATTAACATTTACCTGTTGATAACCCTGTTGATAACTTTTTGATAAATATTTTTCGCTTGTTGGACAAAAAGCTACTTTTGACGAAAATTTTGTGTATGAAACGGACGTTTTTTTTGGCAATCTTGCTTACCGCCGCAGCTCATTTGCCGGCGCAACCCGAACTCGAAATGCTCTTCGACCAACCAGCAGAACATTTTACCTCGTCTATGCCGCTGGGTAACGGACGTTTGGGAGCGATGGTCTTTGGAAATCCACGCAAAGAACGCATAGTATTGAACGAAATATCAATGTGGTCGGGTGGAATAGAAGACCCAAACCGTAACGAGGCATATCTCCATTTGCCCGAAATACAAAAACTCCTGATAGAAGGAAAAAACATTGAAGCTCAGCGTTTAATGCAGCGACACTTCGTGTGTGGAAACAAAGGATCGGGACATGGAGCAGGGGCTTCGGTGCCTTTTGGCTGCTATCAAACACTGGGAGACTTGACTATCAATTGGAAAGATACAATTTCGCCGGTGCAGAATTATCGACGCAGCCTGCAACTTGATAAGGCCGTCGGCACTACCGAATGGACGCAAAATGGCGTGCGTTTTACTCAACAAGTATTTGTATCAGCTCCAAATCAGGTAATTATAATCCATCTCTCGGCAAACAAAAAAGGAAAATTGAACTTTACGACAGCCATAAACCGCAAAGAGCGTTGCGAAATAAAACTAAGCGCTACGGATATGATGGAAATGAGCGGAAATCTGGCGAATGGCGCTGATAACGAGGGAATAAAATACGCATCAGTATTGAAAGTAAACCTCAAAGGCGGAAAAAGCGAAAAAGACAAAAACGCCATCAAAGTGTCTGAGGCCGACGAATGTACGATAATAGTGAGCGCACGCACTAATATGAATTGGCCGGAAGTGGAAATCAAAAGCGCTGATCCCGTGCCGATTGCACGAGCCGACGTATCGACAGCCGCAAACACTCGCTGGGAGAAATTGCTTGAAAATCATATACAAGATTACAAATCCCGTTTCGAGCGTTGCCAAATAAACTTTACTGTTTCCGATAAAAATTATGCCGATTCGGTGAAATCGCTTTCAGTAAAGCAGCGTCTTGTCCGCTTGAAAAAAGGCAAAGCCGATCCTGCACTTATTTCGCTGTATTTCAACTATGGACGTTATTTGCTGATTTCGTCCTCGCGCGAAAAAGGTATGCCGGCTAACTTGCAGGGATTGTGGGCCGAAGAATATCAAACTCCCTGGAACGGAGACTATCACCTTAATATAAATGTACAGATGAATTATTGGCCTGCGGAAGTTACTAACCTGAGCGACAGCCATGAACCCTTTTTCAAACTTACAGAACAGATGTCCCGCTACGGAAAGGCAACAGCCAAATCGTACTATAATTCAGATGGTTGGGTGGCACACATGATGACAAATCCCTGGGGCTATACCGCGCCCGGAGAAAGCGCCACCTGGGGCTCGACTTTGACGGGAGGATGCTGGTCGGCAACGCATCTGTGGAACCATTTCCTCTTTACTCGCGACACCGCCTTCCTGATACAATATTATCCTCTGATAAAAGGCTCGGCAAGGTTTTATATTGATATACTGATAGAAGAACCCGAAAATAAATGGCTGGTAACTGCTCCATCGAACTCGCCCGAAAACGCTTATCAACTGCCCGACGGACGAAGAGGACAAACTTGCATGGGGCCGACTATGGACATGCAGATAGGCCGAGAACTGCTTGAAGCTGCGATACAAACATCGAAAATACTGAACACCGACAACGATTTGCGAAAACTGTGGAAAGAGACACAAACACGTCTTGCCCCAAATCAAATCAGCCCAACAAGCGGACGAATACAAGAATGGCTTAAAGATTACGAAGAACCTGAACCACAGCATCGTCATGTGTCGCATCTATACGGATTGTATCCGTATGACGAAATCACCCCTTGGGATACTCCCGAACAGGCTTCGGCTGCCGAAAAAACCTTGATCCGACGCGGAGACGCAGGTACAGGATGGTCGCGCGCTTGGAAAATCGCTTTTTGGGCGCGGCTGGGCAATGGCAATCACGCATATAAAATATTGACCGGACTATTCAATCCGGTTGATCCCGCCGATTCCTCAATGAGAAGTGGAGCAGGTACTTATCCTAATTTATTTTGCGCTCATCCGCCTTTCCAAATCGACGGTAATTTCGGCGGAACGGCTGGAATTGCCGAGATGCTGATTCAAAGCCACGGCAAGGACGAAATCATTCGCCTGTTGCCGGCTTTGCCTTCTTTGCCCGAATTTGCTTCCGGCAAAGCTAAAGGATTGTGCGCTCGCGGCGGTTTTACTGTGGATTTCGAATGGAAAAACGGCCTGATTCAAAAGATTGAAATCCTGTCGAATGTCGGCCAAATCTGCAAACTGCACCTCCCAAAAACAAAATACAAAATAAACGACGCAAAAGGCAAACAACTTGACATCCTGCAACAAAACAACAAAACCGATGTGATAACATTCCCTACCAAACGAGGAGAACGTTATACAGTGGTTATACGGTAGTTATACAGTGGTTATACGGTAGTTATACAATTGTTATACAGTGGTTATACGGTAGTTATACAATTGTTATACAGTCGAATACCGTCCCGTTAGGGACGGAATGTTGGTAGAAAGAAATGTTCCCCGCATCCTCTTCCGTCTCGTTAGGGACGGAATGTGAAAGCAGAAAGCAGAAGGCAGAAAGCAGCATAGAACACGCTTTCTGCTTGACTGCTTGACTGCTTTCTGCTTTCTGCTTGACTGCTTGACTGCTTTCTGCTTTCTGCTTTCTGCTTGACTGCTTTCTGCTTTCTGCGCTTTCTGCATTCTGTTTTCTGCTTGACTGCGTAGCTCTCTTAATTCTTAATTCTTAATTTTTAATTGACTGCGTAGCGTCCTGATTCTTGGTTCTTGCAATCCTGAATCTTTTATATTATTGCCTGCTGGTAATCATTGACGTCTTTTTTAGAGATCATTTTCAGGCGGATACGGATTACAAACGCTTGCTTTGAAGCTGCAATTTCTTGGGGAATGACGAAATCAAAGTAAGAAATACCCGTTTTATCGCGATAATAGCTGGCCGGTTTGCCTTCGCCTTTCAGCAGGGCCGGTTTGCCGTTCGACAGAAAATGGGCTTTGTCTATCACATAGAGGCTGT
>JAITGD010000041.1 GCA_031280885.1 Prevotellaceae bacterium
GACAGACGAGCAACGAATTGTAGCGCTTTCTGCATTATCTTCAAAATTCAACAAATCTTCCTTTGTGAATATTGTCGAAGAACCGGAGCAAAATCTTTTTCCTTCATCTCAATGGAAAGTGTTACAATCGTTATTTGAATTTAACAATATGAATATTCACAATAAATTGATTCTAACTACGCATAGTCCATATTTGATTAACCGTTTAACTATTGCAATAAAAGCGGGAATTTTAAATAACAAGCTCAATAGCGAACAGAAACATCGATTATATAAAATAATTCCTGCCGAATCTTTAATTTTGCCGGAAGATATAGCGATTTACGAATTGGATGAAAAAGACGGTACAGTTAAGAAATTAAATGATTATGACGGAATTCCTTCCGATAGGAATTATTTAAATGACGAATTGGGTTTAAGCAATAAACTTTACGACGCATTGTTGGAAATAGAGGAGGAAGTATGAAAGAACAGAGAGAATATTTTATGAAAAAATATAAAACAAGAATTCAATTCGAAGCTGAAATTGTTGTAAAATAAATTTGTATTACGATGATTGATTTACAAGAAATTTGCAAGAATGTATGTGTCGCAGCCCGTTCGGCAGGACAGTTGATGTTGGACGAACGCAAAAACTTTTCACTTGATAAAGTAGAGCATAAAGGAGTTCACGATTATGTCAGTTATGTAGATAGAAAGGCAGAAGAACTAATAATAAAACATTTATCTCCATTGATTCCCTCCGCCGGATTCATCACCGAAGAAGCGACAACGGAACAAAGCAAGGCCGAATATACTTGGGTGATAGACCCTTTGGACGGTACGACCAATTATATACACGGTTTGAGTCCATATTCGGTAAGCATTGCTCTCCTCAAAGACGAGCAAGCCATTGTAGGCGTGGTATATATTCCCACATCCGACGAATGTTTTCACGCCGTAAAGGACGGAAAAGCCCGACTCAACGATATGGAAATAAAACCATCGACGCGCACAAAGGTCAAAGAATCATTGTTGATAACCGGCTTTCCGTACAAAGTCGGCGATAAAATTGAAGCATATCTTGAAATGATGCGATATTTGACCTTCAATTCTCATGGCGTCAGACGACTGGGTTCAGCCGCCGCCGATTTGGTTTATGTAGCTTGCGGACGCGCCGAAGTATTTTATCAAACCGATTTAAAACCATGGGATGTTGCCGCCGGAGCCTTCATTGCCATGAGAGCAGGCGCCGCGGCAAGCGATTTCAGAGGCGGAAACGACTTTATGTCGGGACGAAGTATTCTGGTTTCCGGCACTTCCGAATTGAACGAGGAAATGCTCGGCTTAGTCAGAAAATTCTTTGAAAAACATATTGATTAATAGTATTATATTTAATATTGCAACAATGATGTTTCTACGAATAACTTCGAGGTTATATTTATTAAATGTCGATTGAATTGCAAAAAAATGTCTATTTTTGACGGCAATAATTAAGAAGATTTTATGATATTATTAGATGGAAAAAAGGTTTCCACAGAACTGAAAAACACGATAGCCAAGGATGTAAGCAAAATGATTGCCGACGGCAAACCCGTCCCGCATCTGACGGCGGTGCTGGTAGGCAAGGACGGCGCAAGCGAAACTTATGTGAATCACAAGGAAAAAGATTGCCACGAGGTTGGATTTCGCTCTACTGTGTTGCGTTTTCCCGACACTATCGACCAAGAGCGTTTGCTCGACGAAATACGGCGAATCAATGCCGATTCCGACGTTTCGGGTTTGATAGTGCAACTGCCTTTACCTAAACATATTTCGGAACAAAAAGTGATAGAAACAATATCTCCCGACAAAGATGTTGACGGTTTTCATCCCTTGAACGCAGGGAAGATGCTACTTGGTTTACCGTCCTTTGTTTCAGCTACTCCGGCCGGAATACTTGAACTTTTAAAATACTATGGCGTCGAAACTTCGGGCAAAAATTGCGCAGTGCTTGGACGCAGCAATATCGTCGGTCGTCCGATGGCTAATTTACTGTCGCAGAAATCTTACCCCGGCGATTGCACGGTAACGATTTGCCACAGTCGCACCAAAAATCTGAAAGACGTCTGTTTGCAAGCCGACATACTGATAGCCGCTTTAGGTTCTCCGGAATTTGTCGGAGCCGATATGATAAAGCACGGAGCTGTGGTTGTGGATGTTGGAATAACTCGCGTACCGGCGGCTACGAAAAGCGGTTTTCGTCTGCTGGGCGACGTAAAATTCGACGAAGTAGCCGCAAAAGCCTCGTACATTACGCCGGTGCCGGGAGGAGTGGGGCCGATGACACGTGTCGCTTTGATGAAAAACACGCTGGCGGCGGCGCAAAAAATCTATAGCCGATAAACTGTTGATAAAAATTATCGTAGCTCCATGCAACGAAACACAACGAATTTGCATCATTACAAAGTTAGTTTAACGAACACTAAACTGAATGTAAAATGAGTACTATGGACATTATCAAGTTGTTGGCATCCATCGTTTCGGCCTTTGCCGTCGGTTTGTACAGCATCCCGATAGTCATCAAAATCGCAGTGAAGAAGGATTTGGTCGCCAAACCGAATCATCGCACCTCGCACACGGGACGAATACCAAACGTGGGCGGGGTTTCAATTTTTGTTGCTTTCGTGCTTTCCTTTTTGTTTTCTGCTAATATCGAAGTCTTTCCCAGCTTTCAGTATTTTCTTTTCGCCCTGATAGCTCTGTTTTTCGTTGGATTGTACGACGATATAATGATCATCTCGGCAAAGAAAAAATTGCTTGGCGAAATAGTCGGAATACTCGGAATGGTGATACTTGGCGACATACGGCTGAGTAATCTGCACGGTTTCTTCGGGATAGAACAGATTCCGTACATGGTCAGTATTCTGCTTACGCTCTTTGTTATAGTCGTAATCATCAATGCTTTAAATCTGATTGACGGAATCGACGGTTTAGCTTCGGGCATCGGGATGGTGATTGCGCTCTTTTTCGGCATTTATTTTATTCTCGCCGGCGGCGACAAGAATTTTCAGTTAGCCATACTGTCTTTCTGTCTGTTCAGTTCGTTGATACCATTTTTTCTTTTCAATGTTTTCGCCAATCGCAACAAAATTTTTATGGGCGACGCGGGCGCTTTGATACTCGGATTTATCATCGCAGTGCTTGTCGTCGAATTTTGCGAAACGAACATATCCGCAGGAGCGTATCGAATAAACAATGCTCCGGTAATGGCTCTGTGCGTGCTGGTTATCCCGCTTTTCGATACCATCAGAGTTTTCACCATACGTCTGTCGCAAAGGAAATCGCCTTTTACTCCCGATAAAAACCATCTGCATCATATACTGCTAAATACAGGTCTGAATCACAGAAAATCCACCGCCGTACTTGCCAGCGTCAATATTGCGTATATTTTGTTTGGACTTGCCTGTCAAGACATGCAACCATATTTGTTTTTCATGCTCGTGTTCGTTTCCTGCGTGATTTGGACGGAAGCGCTGAGATACAGAGCAAATAAAATCAAAGATTCACTGATGTCCAAAAAAACGGTTACGGCGGAAATATATAATATAGAAAACTAATTATCAAATAAATATCATGACAAATAATGAAAGCATAAATCGAGCTGCGGACAATATCAGAATACTTGCCTGCTCGATGGTCGAAAAAGCCAAGTCGGGACATCCGGGAGGCGCCATGGGTGGAGCCGATTTTATCAACGTGCTGTACAGCGAGTTTCTGGTTTACGACCCGCGAAATCCTCGTTGGGAAGGTCGCGACCGCTTTTTTCTTGACCCCGGACACATGTCACCCATGCTGTACGCCGTACTTGCTTTGACAGAGAAATTTACCATAGACGAACTGAAAGAATTCAGACAATGGGGCAGCCCGACTTCGGGACATCCGGAACTTGAGGTGGAACGTGGAATCGAAAATACTTCCGGCCCTCTCGGTCAGGGACATACCTACGCTGTGGGAGCAGCCATTGCCGCCAAATTTATCAACGCGCGTCTGGGCGGCGAACTCACACAAAAAATATACGCATACATTTCCGACGGCGGAATCCAAGAGGAAATATCGCAGGGAGCGGGTCGTATAGCCGGTCATCTGGGCTTGAATAATCTTGTGATGTTCTTCGATTCCAACGACATCCAGCTATCCACAGAAACAAACGCGGTAACGGCCGAAAATACCGCCATGAAATACGAGGCCTGGGGCTGGCGAACGGAAACGATCGACGGAAACGACCCCGAACAAATACGCCGCGCCTTGTTGTCGGCCAAAGCCGAAAAGGAAAAACCCACGCTGATCATCGGCAAAACCATAATGGGAAAAGGCGCTGTAACTGCCGACGGTTCAAGCTTCGAGCGCAAATGCGCCACGCACGGTATGCCGCTGGGCGAATCGGGCGCTTCGTTTCCCGACACGGTGAAAAATCTGGGCGGCGACCCCGAAAATCCTTTTGTCATCTTCCCCGAAACGGCCGAATTGTACAAAAAACGCAATCAGGAACTAATAAAAATTACCGACGAAATATACGCCGCAAACGATGAATGGGCAAAGAAAAATCCGGAATTGAACGCCAAACGTCTCGAATGGTTTTCGGGAAAAGCTCCGAAAATCGATTGGAGCGCCGTAGTTCAAAAACCGAATCAATCTACCAGAGCTGCCTCATCCACAGTCTTATCTGTGTTGAGTAAACAGGTCGAAAATATGATAGTGTCCTCTGCCGATCTTTCAAATTCCGACAAAACCGACGGCTTTCTGAAAAATAGCAAAGCGCTGAAAAAGGGCGACTTTTCGGGCGCTTTTCTCCAAGCAGGAGTGTCGGAACTTACCATGGCCTGCATTTGCACAGGTATTTCGCTGTACGGCGGCGTGATAGCTGCTTGCGGAACTTTTTTCGTGTTTTCCGACTACATGAAACCCGCCATACGTATGGCTGCGCTGATGCGCCAACCCGTAAAATTTATCTGGACTCACGATGCATTCCGCGTGGGAGAAGACGGCCCGACTCATCAACCCGTCGAACAGGAAGCCCAAATAAGACTGATGGAAAAGCTTAAAAATCACGATGGACGCAATTCTATGCTGGTTCTGCGACCCGCCGACGTCCACGAAACAACGGCTGTCTGGAAACTTGCTATGGAAAATATCGACACACCTACAGGTTTGATATTTTCGCGCCAAAATATCGCCGACCTTCCCGCCGTCGAAAATCGTGGCGACGAGGCTTTGCAATCAGCCAAAGGCGGTTACGTGGTTTCTTGCGATGGTTCGCCCGACATTACGCTCATTGCTTCCGGTTCGGAGGTAAGTACTCTGGTCGAAGCCGCCGAACTGCTGCGAAAAGACAGAGTTAGAGTGCGTATCGTGTCCGTGCCATCCGAAGGTCTGTTCCATAGTATGGACAAGACTTATCGCGATTCGGTAATTCCTGTAGGCGGCCTCGCTTTCGGATTGACCGCCGGTTTGCCTTGTACGCTGGAAAGTTTGGTAGGCGGCAAGGGCAAGGTCTGGGGTTTGGAATCATTCGGATATTCAGCTCCGTATAAGGTGCTGGACGAGAAATTCGGATTTACTGCCGAAAATGTGTATGCGCAGGTGAAAAACATGCTCTTCGAGCAAACAAGCTATTCGGAAGAAAGTAGCGAAAGAAGAGGATTTTAAGAGAGATTCAAGATTGCAAGAACCAAGAATCAGGACGCTACGCAGTCAATTAAGAATTAAAAATTAAGAATTAAGAGAGCTACGCAGTCAAGCAGAAGGCAGAAAGCAGAAAGCAGAAGGCAGAAAGCAGAAAGCAGAAAGCAGAAAGCAGAAGGCAGAAAGCGTGTTCCATGCTGCTTTCTGCTTTTCCCTTCTACATGATGACAATCGCCGTCCCGTTAAGGACGGAATGTAAATCTTATTCAAGCAATTTGAAAACGTTATATTCTCACATTCCGTCCCTAACGGGACGGCGATTGCAAGTTTGGGCTTATGTTTTCTACCAACATTCCGTCCCTGACGGGACGCCGGACTCTGCCGATAAATACTGACAAGCTAATTTGTGCAATCCTGTCGATAGAATGAGGTTTTTCGTTTAGTTGATGGTCTAAAAGTCTAAATGTCTAAAAGTCTAAAAGTCCAAAAGTCTAAAAAATTTCATTACCTTTGCCGCCGAAAACGGGGCATTAGCTCAGCTGGCTAGAGCGCTTGCATGGCATGCAAGAGGTCATCGGTTCAACTCCGATATGCTCCACTCGCCGAGGCGATAATTTTAATCAAATGCCTGGAAACCATGAAAATCTTGTTGTTATTATGTTTATTGGCTTTTGTGCAAAAAGGCCTGCTGCTTGGACAAAGTAATTATAATTGTGATTTACAAACATTAAATGAGGTATTCAACAAGCGATATCTGTATGAAAACGAAAAAATAGCACGTATCGATTCCTTGGAGCTACTGCTTAAATATGAAGATATTAGCGATGAGGAAAAGTACAACTATTGCAAACAACTGTATAGCGAATACCAATTTTATAATTACGACAAGGCCTATTTCTATACCGAGCAAATGCTTGATTTGGCAGAAAAAACGGGCGACAAAGATAAGATTATAAATGCTAAATTATCAATGGCTTATAGTTGTCTTAATGCAGGACTTTTCAAAGAATCGAGCGAAATCCTGCTGGCTATTGACGAGGATCAATTGGATGTCCATCAGAAGATTGTACTGTATTCGTTTTTGTCGAAACTATATCTTGATATGAGCGCGTCCATCGGAGTAGAACCATATCAAAGCAAATATAACAAGAAATCAGTTATTTACAGTCAATTTATAATTGATTTGCTTGGCGAGGACAATCCGCAAAGTATTCCGCACAAGGTAAATATATATCGTTGCAGGCAACAGTACCGAGAAGCTATTGAGATTACAAAAATGCAGTTGGAAACTATCTCGCTGGATAAACGGAGTAAATCGCTGTACGTCGGAGGTTTAGCTTTGTTTTATTTGCAATTGAAAGACACGGCCAATGCTATTCCATGTTTATGTTATGCTGCTGTTGCTGATATTCAGGCTGTTATCAAAGAAACACCGGCCTTGCGGATATTAGCTTCAATAATATATAGCAAAGGCGATCTGCATCAATCATATAAGTACGCCACGGCTGCTTTGGAAGACGCCGAATTTTTCAACGCCCGCCATCGTAAAATCGAGATTGGCAGTGTGTTGCCAATAATTGAAGAAACTCGCTTCGACCTTGTAAACAAACAGCGACAAAGTTTAATCAAATATTCGCTTATAATTTCGATGCTTTTTTTGCTGCTTCTCGTTGCAACAATTATTATATTCAAACAAATGAAACAGTTACGATATACACGCAAAATAAATCAACAACAAAACGAAGAGCTTAAACAGGTAAATCAGAAGTTGCACGAAGTAGATAACATAAAAAACAGATACATAGGACAATCGTTCAATATCAATTCGAAATTCATTGATAAACTGGAAGAATACAGAAAGTTAGTTACCCGAAAAATAATAGGCAAACAATACGACGATTTACTTAATATTCTAAAAAACACTGAGATACAGAAAGAACGGGAAGAAATGTTCTATTCTTTTGATCAGACCTTTATGAAGATTTTTCCAAATTTTGTCGAGCAGTTTAATCTCTTGTTGAAAGAAGAATATCGCATCAAAGCTAATCAGGACAACAGATTAAGTCCCGAAATCCGCATATTTGCCTTAATCAGACTTGGCGTATCGGACGTCGAAAACATTGCTAAATTTTTGAATTATTCGGTTCATACGATTTACGCCTACAAATCGAAAATAAAAACCCGTTCTACCGTCCCAAGCGAGCAGTTCGAACAGGAAATTATGAAAATAAAATTAACAATTTAAACATATCGTATTAATATTTTTGGGTTTTTCTTCAATTTTTATTTCATTTGTAATCAATATTATAAGCATATAGTTTTTCGATTTTCATTTATATTTTGTTTGTAATTTGTTTTTATCGCTTGCCTTGCAATAAATGAAGTTTTTTACTTTGCATCAGCATTGGCTAAAATGTGTGTTATGTTAAAGAAAAAATGTATAAATATTGCAATAGCCTTGTTTTACAGCGCGTTTGCACACAACGACCTCGCCGCTCAGAGCGAGTTCAAGGAAACGGTTCACGACCTGCGCTTGTCGTATGGAACAGTCAAACGTTTTCATGCGCAGTCGCAATACATCGAGAGTCGCAATATAGACGTCTGGTTTCCTGATGATTTCTCTGTCGATAAACGATATGCAGTATTATATATGCACGATGGACAAAATTTGTTCGACGCAGGAAAGGTGTGGAACAGCAAAGAATGGCAAATCGACGAAACGCTTGAAAAACTGAATAATACAAACAGTTTGGAGGATTTTATCGTCGTCGGAATTTGGCATAACGGAAATAAACGTCATTCCGAATATTTTCCTCAAAAAGCGGTCGATTACATTGCCGAACCTCAGCATAGCAAATTGTTGTCGCTGTTGCCGGAATCAGGTTTACAGGCTGATAATTATCTAAAATTCATTGTTTTGGATTTAAAGCCTTTTATCGACAGTAGATTTCCGACTTTCGTCGAATGTGAAAAAACATTTATCGGAGGTTCGAGCATGGGCGCACTGATTTCCCTATATGCTATATGCGAATATCCGCAAATATTTGGTGGAGCTGCCTGTTTATCAAGTCATTGGATAGGAACTTTTGATAATAATGCCGAAATTCCCGCAGGTTTCAACGAATATCTGATTCGCAACTTGCCATCGCCCGAAAATCACAAAATATATTTCGATCACGGAACTCTCGGTTTAGACGCAAATTATCCTGAATATCAACAGATTATAGATTTAACAATGCAAAAACAATTCTATGACAAAAAATCGTGGAAAACTGTTGAATTTAAAAGCGATGACCATAACGAAATCTATTGGGCGAAACGATTTTACGTTCCGCTATTATTTTTATTAGAGAAAAAATTTAATTAATATCATTTTTTATGCAAACTCACTTATTAAAAACAACAACTTTTTTGGTTTTGCTCATATTTTCAATGAGTAAAGTATCGGCGCAAGAAATACAGATCAAAGGAATCGTATCGGGTAGCGAGGGAGAAATTCTGGCGGGAGCAAGCGTAACCGTCGAAGGAACAACACTATGGACTACTTGCGGCGTCGAAGGAACTTATTCGATAAACGTGCCTGACAGCAAATCGGTTCTTGTATTTTCGTATCTTGGATACAAAACGGCAAGAGTCGTTGTAGGCGATCAAAAATCGATTGATCTTGCTCTCGATAAGGACTTTGCGGTTTTAGACGAAGCAGTAATGATCGGTTATTCTTTTGTCAAGAAAAAAGATCTCACAGGTGCGATTGCCGTTGTTGGCGAAAAAGATTTTCAAAAAGGCGTATCCACTCCCGACCGTCTCATCATGGGGAAAGTTGCAGGAGTGCAAGTTACGCCTGGCGGAGGAGCGCCAGGCTCGGGAAGTCGAATCAGAATACGCGGTGGCGCTTCGCTGACGGCAAGCAACGATCCGCTGATTATTATCGATGGTACTCCACTCGAAAACAGCAGTGTAGCTGGTTCGCCAAGCCTGCTGAGTACAATAAATCCTGCGGATATAGAATCGATGAATATCCTGAAAGATGCTTCTGCAACAGCTATTTACGGTTCGAGAGCTTCGAATGGTATTATAATAATCACCACAAAACAAGCACGATATGGACAAAAAACCAAAATTGATTTCAGTACGCGCTTTTCCCTGTCGGCCTTACCGAAAGCTCTGGACATACTCTCGGCAAGTCAAATTGTCGAAATTGTAAACAGCAATCCACTCAGTACAAACGAATTTAAAGCAATGCTCGGAACAGCCAACACCGATTGGCAGAGCGAAATATATCAAACTGCAATTGGTACCGACAATAATATCACCATTGCTGGCGCAAGTAAAAATATGCCTTATCGCTTATCATTCGGATATTTGAATGAAAATGGAGTTTTAAAAAGCGGTAATATAGAACGCATTACATCAAACGTAAATCTCAATCCGCGTTATTTCGAGGGAAAACTCAAAATAGATATTGGTTTGAAATTCAGCAATATCGATAATAAAATAGCTAATACCGGAGCTATCGAAGGCGCTATGGGATTCGACCCCAGCAAACCTGTAAGAACCAATGGATTCGATAAATTCGGAGGATATTATACTTGGTTGTTGAACGACGGAAATGTTAATTCTCAAGCCTTTTCAAATCCCGTAGCCTTGCTGGAAACTTACGACAATCGTGCAAATATTTTGCGTGGAATTGCAACAGCACAAATCGATTACAGATTACATTTTTTGCCTGAGTTGAGAGCAAATATGAATGTTTCATACGATTACGCTCAGTCCAGAGGAAATACTAAAGTCCCCGATTGGGCTTCGTACATGATTACCAGAGGCGGACAAAACACAAATTATGGCGATTACAGAGTTAATAAATTGTTTGAATTTTATTTTAATTATTCGAAAAATATTAAAATTATCAATAGCTTTATCGACCTCACTGCCGGACATACTTATCAGGATTGGTTACATCATCAGGATCATTTTCAGGATTATACCGCCGATGGCAGACCTTACGGAGCTGCTCCGGCTTATCCTTATGACGAAAACCGACATACGCTGATTTCGTTTTTCGGACGATTGAATTACACGCTCATGGACAGATATTTACTTGCGGCAACCTTTCGTCGCGACGGTTCGTCTCGTTTTCATCCCGATTTCAGATGGGGCAATTTTTCGTCGATTGCTCTGGCTTGGCGCATCAGCGAAGAAAATTTTTTAAAAAATGTAACTATAATCAACGATCTGAAACTCAGGCTTGGATATGGTGAAACCGGACAGCAGGACATCGGAAGTAATTACGGATATATTCCATATTATCGTCAAAGTTCCACAAAATCGCAATATCAATTTGGAAATGAATTATATATGATGTATCGTCCCGAAGCTTACAATACTTACCTAAAATGGGAAAACACTGTAACATGGAATATTGCGCTGGATTATGCTCTGTTCAACAATCGGTTAAGCGGCAGTGTGGACTTTTATCGAAAAAAAACCAGCGATTTGTTGAATAATATTTCTGTTCCGAGTGGGAGTAATTTTTCAGATAAAATGATTGCTAATGTGGGAAATATCGAAAATCGAGGAGTTGAATTTTCTATGAACATAATTCCTATTCAAAATAAAAATTGGACATGGGAGATAGCTATTAACCTCGCATACAACAAGAATGAAATCACTAAACTTACTCCATTCAACATTGCCGGCTACAAAGGCGTGCAGGCCGGATGGATGGATTATGCTTCGGTACAGATGCAAAGTGTTGGTTATCCGCTTAATTCGTTTTATCTCTGGCGACAGGTTTACGACAATAATGGAAATCCTCTCGAAGGCGTATATGCCGACTTGGACAGAAATGGGGTTATAAATGAAGAAGACAAAACTCACTTAAAATCAGCAGAACCCAATATAATCGGCGGATTCAGCACCAGCCTCAGCTATAAAAAATGGACGCTCGGTACGGTATTTCGCGCAAGTTTTGGCAACTATGTATATAACGGAATCAATGCAACTTATGGCACTTATGGCACACTGTTCAGCAGTAGCCGAAGCATTGTGAACGTTCCGGCTAATGTGTTGAAAACCGGATTTCAATATCAGCAGCAATATTCTGATTATTATCTCGAAAACGCTTCTTTCCTAAAAATGGACAATCTTACTTTGTCCTACGATTTTGGCAAAGTGTTTAATAATCTGCTTGGTATTCGCGGTTCTTTTGAAATACAAAACTTGTTTACCCTCACAAAATATTCTGGCCCCGACCCTGAAATTACCGATGGAATCGACCGAAAATTTTATTTGCGTCCACGAATTTTTGCGCTAAATTTTAATTTCTCATTTTAATAATATAAAACAATGAAAAATAATAATATAATAAGACAATTACTTGCGCTTGCAGCAATATTTTTTGCAAGTTCATGTATCAGTGATTTAGATAGATATCCCATCAATGGAAATTCAGCCGAAAAAGTATATTCTACTTTCGAGGGATACAAAAGCGTTCTTGCTAAAGTTTATAATGCTTACGGAACTTCGGTAAACGAAGGTCCAGCAGGATATTACGATACTTCCGTAGGAGCCGAAGGCGATTTTTTACGCGCTTTTTTCAACTTGCAGTCCCTGACAAGCGAAGAAGGGATAACTACTTGGTCTGACGCTGGTTTACACGATTTGAATTTCATGACCTGGTCGCCCAGCAATCCATTTCTTGCAGGTTTGTATTCCCGATCGCTTTACCAGATTTTACTTGTAAATGAATTTTTACGTGAATCGACCGACGAAAAGCTCAACAGCAGAGGAATATCCGCAGCCAATGCCGAGGAAATTAAATTTTTCCGTGCAGAAGTTCGATTTTTGCGCGCTTTTCAATATTGGGTTTTAATGGATATTTTTGGAAATCCGTCCTTTATCGACGAAAATTCTCTCGTTGGACAACAACTTCCACCGCAAATAAAACGCGCAGATCTGTTCAATTACATCGAGAATGAACTACTTGAAATTCAGACTTTACTCAAAGACGCTCGCAGCAACGAGTATGGACGCGCCGACAAAGCAGCTTGCTGGGCTTTGCTTGCACGATTGTATCTGAACGCCGAAATTTACACAGGAACAGCCCATTACAGCGATGCAATTACTTATTCGAGCAAAGTTATCGCAGCAGGCTACAGTCTTAAAGATAGTTACGCCGAATTATTTTTGGCCGACAATCACTTAAACAATCCCGAAGTTATACTTTCTATAAACTATGACGGACTTTCAAATCAAAGCTATGGTGGTCTGTGTTACATTATTAACGCTGGATTTATTGTAGAACACGACGAAGTACCGAGCATTAATTTCCGCGAATATTTTGGAATGGGAGGTAATGGCGGCTGGTTTGGCAATCGCGCCCGAAAAGAACTCACCGACAGATTCGAACCTGCCGATTCACGCCGACTTTTTTTCGGACAAAAAGCAAGTGTCGATGATGTTGGCGAATTTACCGACGGTTTGATGGTTGCAAAATTTCGCAATGTAACTTCCAATGGTTCATTTGGTTCAAACTACGAAGAGGCTTTTCCCGACACCGATTTTCCTCTCTTCCGTCTTGCCGAAATGAACTTCATATATGCAGAAGCAGTTCTTCGAGGCGGAACTGGAGGCACAATGGCTAACGCTCTCATTTACATGAACGATTTGCGTCGTCGCGCCTTCGGAAATACTTCGCACGATTTTGTAACATTCAGCCTCGACGATATTCTCAACGAACGTTCGCGCGAATTATATTGGGAAGGTTTTCGTCGAACCGACCTCATACGTTTCGGAAAATATACTTCCGACACGCACCTCTGGCAATGGAAAGGCGGAATAAAAGCCGGTAAAGGCGTTGAAAATCACCGTAATCTTTTTCCAATTCCTGCTTCCGACAGAATGGCAAATCCCAATCTCAAGCAAAATGAAGGATATGAAACAAATTAATTATCAAACTATTAATAAATAAAAATATGAAAAAATTTATTATATTATTTGCAAGCACAGTATTTGCATTTTTTTCGGCTTGCGAAAACGAGATAGAAAAAATTAAACTCACACCCGAAAAAGCGCCCGGAAATCTTGCCGTAACTCCCAATGACTTTGTGTGTACGCAAAACAATGCAAACGATACCGCATTCACGTTTTCCTGGACTGAAGCCAATTTTGGCGATTATATCGCAACGACTTATTATTTAGAATTTGACGTCGCAGGAAATAATTTTTCTTCGCCTTGCGAAATTTCTGCCGGCAACAAAACAAATGCTAAAACTGTAACTTCCGAACAGATGAATCTCGTCATGCACACCCTGGGTCAAGCAATTGAAACTCCGACGAATATCGAAGTCCGAATAAAAGCCTTGCCCTTTGTTTCAGGTGCAGCTCAGCCCGAACTGACTCCTTTGATTTCAGAATCCACAACAAGCATTACATTAACTTCTTACGCAATGCCGCCTCTGCACATGCTTGGTTCCATGTTCGATAATTATGCCGATTGCTGGTGCTTAGATTGGTTTTGGAATTTTAGCAATTATAAATACGTAATGTTTCGTGATAATCCTCTGGCACAGGATGTTTGTGTCGCCCTTATGAAAAATGCAGATGGCAGCGGTCTGCAAGGCGAAATGGCATTTATAGAAGACGGACGTTTAGGGACTTATACCTCTTTGAATAAGGATACTGATGGAAAATTGAAATATGGCGGCAGCAATATTTTGATTCCTTCCGCAGGATATTTTGAAGTTAAAGTCGATTTAAGTAAAATGACTTATTCTATAAATCCTTATGATACAAGCGAATCAGTCGATTATGCAAACGTTGAACTCACAGGATTGGGCGCTGCTATTCCACTAAGTCAGGAACATAACAATCCGCATATCTGGTTTGCCGACGATGTTGCATTAACTGCCGGACAAACAGTTGAATTTCATGCAAATTCACCTTCTGTAACTTGGGGAGGAGAAAGCTTTCCCTGGGGAAAAGGCCATGCTAACGGCGAAAATATAAATATCCTGAAAAGCGGAAATTATTTTATCAAATTCAACGATTTGACAGGACATTATATTTTTTATAAAAAATCGTAAATGTTGCGAAAAATATTCATATCTCTCGCCGTCCTGTTACTGTTCTCATTAGGAACAGTAACAGGAGTTTACGCACAGCAAGTGCAGCGCGTCGAGCCGCCTTGCTGGTGGACGGATATGCACACTGATTTGCAACTGATGATTTACGGAAAAAATTTACAAAACAGCGCCGTAAACATAACTGAGAGAAACGAAGGACTTTTTGTAAAAGCTGTTCATAATGCCGAAAATCCAAATTATTTATTTGTGGATTTGGGTGTTGCAAAAGCGGGAAAATACACTCTGGAAATATCCAAAGGCAAAACAAAAACAAAAATTGTTTACGAAATTTTTTCCCGTCGGCCGGGATCAAAACAGAGAAAGGGATTTAATTCTTCGGATGTTATTTATCTGATTATGCCTGACCGCTTTTCAAATGGCGATACCACAAATGACCGCCTGAAAACTTCGGATCAAAAACTCGACAGAACAAGCATGGAAGACAGACATGGAGGCGATATTCAGGGAATTATCGACAGGCTCGATTATCTTAAAGATTTGGGAGTTACATCCATTTGGTCAACACCTATGCTCGAAGACAAATTGCATTATCATCAATACGGCGTAAGCGATTATTATAAAATCGATCCGCATTTCGGCACAAACGAGCTTTACAAAAAAATGGTCTCAAAGGCTCATGATAAAGGCCTGAAAATCATCCAAGATGTTACTCCAAATCATTGTGGAATCTCGCATTGGTGGATAAACGATCCTCCATTTCGTAACTGGTTCAATTCACTTGATTTACCTGCTAATTACGAATTATTTTCACTTGAATCATTAAGCGATCCACATGCTTCGCAAATCGATCAAAATTTTTGTGGCAGCACAATTTTATATAAATCCATGCCCGACATGAATCTGCTCAATCCCTACGTTTTACAGTATATGACTCAATTTGCAGTCTGGTGGATAGAGTTCGCCGACCTCGACGGATTGCGCGTTGATACTTATTTTTATATG
This sequence comes from Prevotellaceae bacterium, assembly GCA_031280885.1. Classification (GTDB taxonomy): domain Bacteria; phylum Bacteroidota; class Bacteroidia; order Bacteroidales; family UBA932; genus JAIRLF01. The sequence continues at coordinate 15,729 of JAITGD010000041.1, forward strand.
GGAAAAATTGCTGCTCAATGGACAAAAAATATTTTAAAAGAATATCCCAATTTTACTCTCGTTGGCGAAGTGTGGGGAACCGAACAGGCTATTGTTGCCTATTGGCTTGGTTCTACGCCTAATACCGATGGTTTTTCGAGCGCTTTGCCTATGGTAATGGACTTTCCTTTACAGGCAGCTATTGCTACCGATTTTACTGACGACAAGGCTCATTGGGGAGGCAAAATGCGAACCATATATAATGCTATTGCACAAGATTTTGTTTACAAAAATCCCGAACTTTCGCAGGTAATATTTGCCGGAAATCACGACACTGAGCGCATATACAAAATATTCGGAAAAAATATCGCAAAAATAAAAATGATTTTTACTTTGCTGACAACCATGCGCGGATTGCCCCAATTTTATTATGGCGACGAAATTTTGTTTGATGAAGATGCGCGTGGAGGTCCTCATGCCAATCGCGTTGATTTTTACGGTGGTTGGGCAAATGATACATTAAATCTTTTCGCGGCAGAACACAGAAATCCCGATAGTAACGAAGCCTTTAATCATTTGCGTACTTTGCTCAATTTCAGAAAACAAACTCCCGTATTACATGAAGGAAAATTAATGCATTATATTCCTCTCGACGGAGTTTATACTTATTTTCGTTACAGCGAAAATGATTGCGTGATGGTTGTAATTAATGCTTCTTTAAAAGAACAAACAATTGATTGGAAGCGTTTTGAAGAACGTTTATTACAAAAACAAAAAGGAAAAGATATTTTGACAGGAAATCAAATAACAAAATTCCAAGCTGTCAAAATTCCACCACAATCATCAATGGTAATAAATTTTGATAAATGAAATATTAAAAAATTAATATATAAAACAATGACAGATTTGAATTTACTTTACGAAGCTATTTTAAAAGGCAAAAAGAAAACTGCAATTGAACTGACTAATGCCGCCTTGGAAGAAAAGGCTGATCCTAAGTCGCTTATCGACAATCACATGATCAAAGCGATGGAAGAAGTGGGTCGTCAATTTGAAAATCATGAAATATTTGTACCTGAACTACTTATGGCAGGACGAGCAATGAAAGCTTCGCTAAATATCCTCCAACCTGTATTGCAGGGACAAGGAGCGGGAGTTTCAATAGGAAAAGTTGTAATCGGCACAGTAAAAGGCGATTTACACGATATTGGAAAAAATCTTGTTGCCTCCATGCTCGAAGGCTGCGGATTTGAAGTGATTGATATTGGTATAGATATGGATTCTGCAAAATTTGTAGAAGCAATTCGTGAACATAAGGCAAATATTCTTGGCCTCAGCGCACTGCTCACTACAACAATGCCTTACATGAAAACTGTAATCGAGGCGCTGAAAGAAGCCGGACTGCGTGATCAAGTAAAAGTAATTGTAGGCGGAGCGCCTGTTAGTCAAAGTTTTGCCACTGAAATAGGCGCCGACGGATACAGCGACACTGCCAATTCGGCAGTTACCAAAGTAAAAGATTTATTGGGTATTTTATAAAAACATAAAAATGAGCATACAATTTACAAAATTAGCATACGATTCAATCGACGATTTTTTATATGGAAAGTGCATACATCCAGTTGTTTGCAAAAACGGAATAGTTATCGGTAATGGCGAAATTTTTCCGGAAATTAATTTCACGCTGCCGCCAATGAAAGCCACAAGCGACACCTTACCCGAAGCAAAACGTATTTATGGCGAAATGCTTGAAGGCGTGCTTAAAAAAGCTCGCGATTTGTATGCTCAAAATCTTGTCGTTGAATTTGAAACACTGCCTCAATATACCGAATTTCCCGAATGGGGCATCGAAATTCATAAAATGATGCGCAATATTATGTGGGATTTTGAAACAAAATATGGAATAAAAAGTGTTATCAGAATGACTCCCAATGATATGCGCGAGATGAATCGACCTCCTATTATGCGAAGCGGAAAATATTGGGATGCTATGGTACGTATTTTTTCTCAAACTGCTCGCGATGGCGCTGATTTACTGTCGATAGAATCAACCGGAGGAAAAGAAATTAGCGACGAAGCTATGATAAATGCCGATTTGCGTACTGCCGTTTTTGCGCTCGGAGTGCTGGCGCCGCGCGATATGAAATGGTTGTGGACAAATCTCGTAGAAATAATCGAAGAAAATGGCGCAATTCCGGCAGGCGATTCCGCTTGCGGCTTTGCCAACACTGCTATGGTGCTTGCTGAACAGGGATTTATCCCAAAAGTTTTTGCCGCGCTTGTACGCACAATGTCAATCCCAAGAGCCTTAGTTGCAATCGAAAACGGAGCAAAAGGGCCGGGCAAAGATTGCGCATACGAAAATGTGTATCTGAAAGCTATCACCGGAACTCCAATTTCTCTCGAAGGAAAAACAGCTGCCTGCGCCCATTTCAGCCCGATAGGCAATATTGCAGCTGCCGTCGCCGATTTGTGGAGCAATGAATCGGTACAGCATATCAAGCTGTTAAGTGGTTTTGCTCCAGTAGTTTCCACTGAACAATTGATTTATGATTGTCGTTTGATGAACGTCGCCACCAAAAACGGACAAACTAAAACTATGCGTGACTGGCTGGTCGAATCCGATTGTTATCTTGATTGTCAGGCATATATTCTTCGTCCCGATGTGGTGTTTGAAATTGCAAAAGAAACAGTAAAAACTCAAAGTCCATTTTTGCGGACTTTAAAGATAGCGCGCCTTACTTTGAGCATCTTACAGCAAGCCGTCGATAAAAAAGAATTGTCAATGGAAGAACGCGAACTTTCATGGCTCGATATGCTTTGTTTTCAGATAGATGAAATTCCCGAAGACGAAGAAGAATTTATCGCCGAAATGAAAGAAGAATCCGACATAACAAAATATAAACCAGACGAATACGATATATAAAAATATGGAAATTTTCCGATTTTTTGATATTTCATTTTCCGAAATTTCTCTTGATATGAACGAAGCATACAAGTTGATGGGATACGGCGAACATACTCCCGGACACGAAGTTTTGAATATAATTAACGAAATTTACAACGAGTTAAAACACTGTTGCAGACCTTATTTCGGATATGGATTATTTGAGGGAAAAATTATCGATAAAGAACATATTCAGTTGAACAATACTATTTTAAATCCCGGACGTCTTATAAGTTCCGCAATGAAAAATGCCGAATTATTTGCAGCATTCACTGCCACTGCCGGCAACGAATTTGATAACTGGCTCAAACAAATAGAAAATCAGGACGATATAGTGAAATATTTTATAGCAAATACTCTGGGTTCGGTAATTGCAGAATCGGCTGTTTCGCTCGTGATGAAAAATCTTGAACAATTTGCTTTTGAAAAAAACATGTGTATTTCAAATAATTACAGTCCAGGATATTGCAATTGGATGCTCGTCGAACAGAAAAAACTTTTAGCGCTGTTTCCATCAGGAATGACAAAAATACAGCTTACCGATTCATGCCTTATGTTGCCAATAAAATCGATAAGTGGGATAGTTGGAATCGGACGAAAAGTAAAAAAACGTCCTTACGGATGCGAAATCTGTAAAATGAAAAATTGCATAAAAAATCAGAAAAAATATAATTAATATACAAAATTTATAATAAAAAATTAAATATCATGAAAATCACTCCTTATCAACGTCTCCGAGCCATGCTTGACGGAAATGCAAAAGATCTCGACAGAGTTCCTAATTTCAATATATTGATGTTTTTTGCAGCGTTTTACATTAACAAACCTTTCGGGCAGTTTTGTACTGATTATCGGATACTTGTCGAAGGAAATCTGAGTTGTGTAGAAAAATTTGACATCGATATTTTAAGCACGCTTTCTGACCCTGTGCGCGAAACGGCCGATTTTGGAACCGAACTCGAATATCCCGAAGACGAATTGCCGCATCCTAAAAAAGTTTTATTGCCAAATATCGAAGATGTTGAAAATCTTCAATTATTTGATCCTCTAAAATCTAAACGAATTTTAGACCGCATACGAGCTATTGAATTATTTAAAAAAGAAAAAAATAATGAATATCCGATTTTGGGTTGGGTCGAGGGACCTCTTGCCGAAGCAAGCGACTTGCGTGGAATCAACGAAAGTCTGGTCGATATTATTGATGATGAGAACGAAGAGCTGTTTCATCTTCTGCTCAAAAAATGCACTCAGGAAGCAATTTGGTGTGCAAAAGCGCAAATCGAAGCCGGCGCTCACATCATAGGTGTGGGCGATGCGGCGGCTTCGCTGATAAGTCGTGATTTATACAGAAATATTGTTGCTCCTTACGAAAAACAAATCGCCGACGCAATAAAAAATGCCGGCGGTATAGCACGTTTGCACATTTGCGGAGACATAAATCATATTCTTGAAGATATTGTAAATGTGGGTTTTGATATTATTGATATCGACTGGATGGTCGATATGAAACGTGCCGTAGAAATATTCGATGGAACAGGATCTATTATAAATGGAAACGTTGATCCTGTTGCAGTTGTATTCAATGGTTCGACAAGCGATGTGCGAAATGCCGTTCACAAATGTATGAAAGATTCTAATGGAAAAGCCTGTATAAGCGCTGGTTGCGAAATTCCAAAATTTACTCCGCACGAAAATTTGATAGCATTTGCGCAGGCGCTTTATGACAAATTTTAAAAAATTATTCTAAAATGAAAAATATTTTTTTAATTCTGAATTTTTGTTTGATTTTTAACTCTATTTCATGTACATCCGAATATTCTTCGGATAATGCTGATATGGACAGATTTATATCTGATTTAATCAACAGAATGACTTTGGAAGAAAAAATAGGACAACTGCACTTAATCTCCGGAACAGATGCAATTTCCGGAGAAGATTTAACAAGCAATCAAAGTAAAATTTTACAGGAAATAAAAAATGGAAAAATAGGCGCTTTGATAAATGCCAAAGGAGTTAAAAAAATCAGAAATTTGCAAAAAATTGCAGTTGAAGAAAGCCGTTTAAAAATACCTCTGCTTTTCGGCATGGATTTTTTACACGGATACGAAACTATTTTCCCGATTCCTTTAGGCATGGCTGCTTCATGGAACATGGATATAATCAAAGAAGCTGCTCATATTGCGGCTGTTGAGGCCAGCGCCGATGGATTAAACTGGATTTACAGTCCAATGGTTGATATTGCTCGTGATCCGCGCTGGGGAAGAATTGCCGAAGGCGCTGGAGAAGACCCTTTTATAGGCGGAGAAATTGCAAAAGCTCAGGTAAACGGTTATCAGGGAGAACCTGCTTTTGCAAATAATACCAACATTTTAGCCTGCGTGAAACATTATGCCCTATACGGAGCAAGCGAAGCAGGAAGAGACTACAGCGTTGTGGATATGAGCCGACAACGAATGTTTAACGATTATCTATATCCATACAAAGCCGCTGTGGATGCAGGAGTTGGAAGTCTCATGTCTTCGTTTAATGAAGTAAACGGAATACCGGCTACTGCCAATAAATGGCTTTTACAGAACGTTTTACGTGATCAATGGGGATTTGATGGATTTGTAGTTAGCGATTATGCCGCAATTAACGATATAATACGCTTTGGTTTAGGTGATTCGTATCGAGCAGCAACGCTCGCTCTGAAAGCCGGAACCGATATGGACATGGAAAGCTATGCTTATTATCATAATCTAAAAAAAGCATTGGATGCCAGAGATATAAGCATACAAGAAATAGAAAATGCCTGTCGCCGTATTCTGGAAGCTAAATATAAAATGGGATTATTTAAAAATCCTTACAAATATTGCGACACAACACGCTATTTGAATGATATTTACACTGAAAAACACCGAAATATAGCACGCAAAATTGCTTCGGAAACATTTGTTCTTTTAAAAAATAGTAAAAATATTTTGCCATTAAAAAAAACAGGAACAATTGCCTTAATCGGCCCTCACGGAAATAATCGTCCTAACATGCTCGGTTCGTGGGGTTGGCCTTCGGATATAAATAAAGCTGCAACTCTGCTCGAAGGAATAAAAAAAGCTGTTGGAAACGAGGCAAAAATAATGTACGCTCGTGGTTGCCAGCCTTATGAAAACATGGAACACGAAGCTTGGCTCTCGCTTAGCAAAGATTTTGAAAAAGATCGGCGAAGCGATTCTGAATTATTAAACGAAGCCTTAATGATTGTACAAAAGGCAGATGTGATAATTGCCGCGCTTGGTGAATCCGCAGAGATGAGTGGAGAATCGAGTAGCCGTTCCGATTTGAATATCCCTGAACCACAGAAGAATCTGCTCAAAGAACTATCGAAAACCGGAAAACCTCTCGTTTTGGTTTTATTTACCGGACGTCCGCTTACAATTTCATGGGAAAATGAAAATCTTTCTACTATACTAAATGTCTGGTTTCCAGGAACTGAAGCTGCCTATGCTATTCCCGACGTGCTGTTTGGTAAAATAAATCCAAGCGGAAAATTAACTGCTTCCTGGCCTCAAAATACCGGGCAAATTCCTGTTTATTATAACATAAAAAATGTAAGCAAACCGATGGATAAATGGTTTCAAAAATTCAGAAGCGGGTATCTCGACGTAAATAACGAGCCGCTTTATCCTTTTGGTTACGGACTTAGCTATACAAATTTCGATTATGGAGAAATAAAACTCAGCGACACTGTAATGAAAAATAACGAAACTATTACCGCAAGTATAGAAATTACAAACAGTGGAAAAATTGACGGATACGAAACAGTGCAACTATATATTAGCGACCTTGTTGCAAGCACAGTTCGACCGATAAAAGAATTAAAAGGATTTGAAAAAATTTTCATTAAAGCCGGAGAAAGTAAAATTGCAAATTTTAAAATTACAATAGAGATGTTGAAATTTTACAACTATAATTTAGAATATATATACGAGCCTGGAAAATTTAAATTAATGATAGGAAAAAACAGCAAGGATTTTAAATCAACAGAATTTACTCTAAATTAAACTATATGAAACAAATATTTGTTACAGGATGTATTATTTTTTT
>JAITGD010000046.1 GCA_031280885.1 Prevotellaceae bacterium
TTCGGAAAATTAGTTTTTCCCATTAAACTGCTCTATCTCTATCCGTTCCCGATAGCGCCGGGGAAAGCGCTGCCTGTTCATTTCTTCGTTTATCCGGTTGTGATTATTTCCGCCGGAATATTCCTTTTCAAAATACTCAAACGTCAACATTGGTTTGTATTTTTCGGACTGCTGTTTTTCATCGTAAATATAGTGCTGATGGTGCATATTGTTGCCATGTCGCGTTTTTGTATCATCGCCGACCGCTATGTTTATCTGGCGTCCGTCGGGCTGTTTTTTATCGCCGCATGGTATGGCGCGTTATGGATGCGCAAAAAAAGCGTCATAATAGCCGTGGTGTGCTATTTGCTTTATTCGGGCGTTTATGCACACGTCCGAACTTATGCGTGGAAAAACAGCGATACGCTGAAAAAGGAATTTATTGAACTTATAAACGACGACTCACTCAAACAAAAAGAAAACTCACTCAAACAAGAAGAAACCCCATGAAAGTAAATCTGTTAAGCATACTTATTCCTGTTTTTAACGAGAGCGAATGTTTGCCGCTGCTCTACGCCAAACTGTGCGAAATAACGGCGACGTTGCCTTGTGAAACGGAAATTGTTTTCGTTAACGACGGAAGCATCGACGACACATTAGAGCGTCTCATAATGATGCGTCAAAACGACAGTCGCATTAAGGTTATAGATTTGTCGCGCAATTTCGGCAAGGAAGCAGCCGTCAGCGCAGGCATCGCCGGTGTTAACGGCGATGCGCTGGTGATACTCGACGCCGATTTGCAGGATCCTCCCGAACTGATACCGCAAATGCTGGCGGGCATCGAAGAGGGTTACGACGATGTTTACGGTCGCCGTACGGCACGACGGCACGAGAACCGCTTCAAACGGTGGACGTCGCGACAATATTACCGTCTGTTGCGCGCCATATCCAACATCGAAGTGCAGGAAAACACCGGCGATTTCCGCATGTTCAGTTCCAAAGCCATCGCCGCATTACGCCAAATCAAAGAGAGTGAGCGTAATATGAAAGGTCTGTTTTCCTACATCGGCTTCCGCAAAAAGTGTATCCCCTACGAACAACCGCCCAGAGCGGCAGGCAAAACCAAATGGGGCTACTTTAAGTTACTTGATTTGGCAATAAAGGGCTGGACGTCGTTTTCGGTGCTTCCGTTGCGGATAATTTCGTTTACCGGCGTTGCAGTGTCGTTCGCCGCGCTGATATATTTGTTGGTAGTACTTTTTAAGGCATTGTTTTTCGGCGATCCTGTGGGCGGCTATCCGTCGATGATGTGCGTTATCCTGTTTCTGGGCGGCTTCGTGCTGCTGGCGCTGGGCATAATCGGCGAATATCTCGGTATCATTTACCGCGAAACAAAAAAACGCCCGTTCTATTTTGTGAACAAGAAAATAGGAGACGAGGAGGAGTTGAAAATTACGAATTAAAAATTAAAAATTACGAATTACGAAAGCCCTGTACGTCATGGCTTTGGGCTATCGCACTATCAATGACGTACAGGGCATTCGTCATTGCGAGGTTCGAAGCACTCCATAATACAGGAAGCAATCCGGAAGGAATGGCACGCTGGATTGCTTCGTTCCTCGCAATGACGGGGTACCTTCTGCTTTCTGCTTTCTGCAAACCGCTTGCAGGGTTTAAAACCGCTGCAAGGGTTGAACACTTTCAACTTTCAACTCTCAACTCACAAAACATGTTGTAAAACATAAAAAAATTTTTGCATTTAATGTAAAACATAAAAAAATAATTCGTACTTTTGCAATCTAAATATTATATGTATGGCAAAAAAGACATTAGTTGTTTATCTTATTTTATCATTTCTTGTTTCTTGCGAGGACAAAAAAAGTGATACGACACAGGAAGAATCCGTGCAAACAGAGCTGCAAAAGGAAATTCCCGTTATTACAACCGATACGTTGAAAACGATTGATTTTGAACACGAACTCATCAGTAACGGACGAATTGCTACAAGCCAAAAGGCAGAATTGCGTTTTTTGGCGCAGTCTTCGTCTAACGTGCCGGTTCAAATATTCGTCAAAAACGGAGACCACGTCGTTGCCGGAGCAGCCATCGCAATGTTGGACACATTTCTGCTCTCAAACAGTTGTCTTCAAGCAGAGAACACACTTCAAAAAGCGCGTCTCGACTTGCAGGAAGCGTTGATAGGACAAGGCTATACCATCGACGATTTCGCAGCAGCATCGGAAGAAGTGATGCAATTAGCACAGATTCGCAGCGGCTACAACAGCGCTCAAATACAGTATGAACTTGCCAAATACAACCTCAACAATGCCATATTGCGCAGTCCGATTTCAGGTACGGTATCCGATTTGTTTTCAAAGCCGCATTCAACAATCAACACCTCCGAGCCGTTTTGCAGAATTATAAATCAAAATGCGCTGGAAGTTGATTTTAAGATACTTGAAAACGAGCTGTCGATGGTCAAAATGGGCGACAAAGTAAAAGTACAGCCATACTCCCTGCCCGGCGTCGTGTCGCAAGGACAGATTACGAACATCAATCCGAGCGTTGATGCCGACGGAACGGTACGTATTAAAGCAAGCGTACAGGCTGATAATAACCTTTTTAACGGCATGAATGTACGTATCAGCGTATTTCGTTCGCTCGGCAAACAGTGGGTAGTGCCGAAAACGGCAGTCGTTTTGCGTACCGGCAAACAAGTCGTTTTTGCATGTAAAGACAACAAAGCCGCATGGCATTACGTAACGACAAGTCTTGAAAACGCCACGCAGTATGTTATTACAAGCGAAACACTTAAAGAAGGCGACGAAATAATCGTTACCGGAAATGAACATTTGGCTGACGGTTCGGAGGTAAAAAAATTATGATTAAATTCCTTATACAACGTCCGATAGCAGTCCTGATGGCATTTCTGGCTATGGTGATAATAGGTATTATAACCTATTTTACATTGCCGGTATCGTTGCTTCCCGACATAGCCATTCCCGATATAACGGTACAAATGTCGATGCCTAACTCGTCGGCGCGCGAATTTGAAAACAGCATCGTATCATCGTTGCGCACAAGCCTGATGCAAGTCAATAAACTGCAAGATATTAAAAGCGAAACGCGCGATGAAAGCGCGATGATAAACCTCCGGTTTCAATTCGGCACCAACATCGACCTTGCTTTTATTGAGGTAAACGAAAAAATTGATGCCGCAATGGGCTATTTGCCTCACGAATTTGAACGTCCGCGAGTAATTAAGGCAAGTGCAACGGATATACCCGTATTTTACCTGAATCTTACCCTAAAAAAAGACGGCGACAAACATAAATTCCTCGAAATGAGTGATTTTGCCGAAACGGTAATCAAACGGCGTATAGAACAATTACCCGAAGTATCGATGGTGGACGTAACCGGCGTAGTAGCAAGCGAAGTGAGGATTACTCCCGACATCAACAAATTAGAAACATCAGGCTTTACGCTCAATGATTTGGAATCGGCAATCCGCGCCAACAACATTGAAGCCGGCTCGATGCTGATAAGAGACGGATATTTTGAGTATAATGTCAAATTTGTAACGCTGTTGCATACTATAAAAGATATTGAAGACATATACCTCAGAAAATCAGACCGTTTATATCAACTCAAAGATATTTGCAAAGTAGAGATGACGCCCGTCAAAGAACGCGGATACACAATCGTAAACGGCAAACGCGCCATAACTCTTGCCGTAATCAAGCAATCGGAAGAAAACATGGACAATATGCGGAAATCGTTGAACGAAACAATCGATTATTTCAAAAACTTCTATCCCGACATTGATTTTTCGATAAATCGCAACCAGACGGAACT
>JAITGD010000090.1 GCA_031280885.1 Prevotellaceae bacterium
TTATCATACAAACGATGAAAAGAATTTTACTTATCGTCGCTACGGTTTGTTTTGCGCTCGGCGCCTGCACTCCCGACAAGCGACAACAAACAGCAAACGAGCCTAATATGATTGGCAAAAAGAACTTCGAATCGACCGACGGGCTGATGACCCCCGAAACGCTTTGGTGCTTCGGACGCATCGGCGAGGTCAAAATTTCGCCCGACGGTAAATCGCTGGCTTACACCGTTACTTGGTGCGACGTCGAGCAAAACAAAAGCAATACCGAGATTTACCTCATGAACGCCGACGGCAGCGATAAAAAGCAATTGACCCGAACGGCGGAACGCGAACATTGTCTGCAATGGAGACCCGACGGACAATGGCTTGGTTTTATGCGCGGTAGCAGTATCTTCGAGATAAAACCCGATGGTTCGACGGAACGAAAAGTGGAACTGAAAAGCGAAGCATCCGAGCCGGAAGTTTCGGAATTTAACTACTCACCGACAGGCGATAAAGTCTTGATAGTGATGGAAACAGCTATCGAAAAAACTTTCGGCAACGAGCTGTATCCCGACCTGCCCAAAGCCAACGCATACATCTACGACGATTTGATGTATCGCCATTGGGATACTTGGGAGGACGGCAAATACAGTCATCTTTACATAGCCGAATATAGCGACGGTAATATATCTGCGCCAGAGGACATTATGCCCGGCGAACCTTGGGACGCTCCGACGAAACCTTTCGACGACCTCGGCGAAACATCCTGGTCGCCGGATGGAAAGATTCTCGCATACTCGTGCAAAAAATCAAAAGGAAAAGAGTATGCCGAAACGACCAACTCAAATATCTATCTCTATCGTATCGATACCAAACAAACAGAGATACTTACCGAAGGAATGTACGGCTACGACAAACAGCCGCTCTTCTCGCCTGACGGTACAAAACTGCTCTGGCTCAGCATGGAACGCGCAGGATACGAGGCCGATAAACAACGTATCTTTATATACGATTTCGCTACCGAAAATAAAAGCGATTATTCCAAAGATTTCGATTCGAATCCATCGAGCATCGAATGGACTAAGGATGGTAAATCGCTGTATCTCACAGCCTGTTTTGTGGAAACTTTCAGAGTATTCCGTATGGATTTGCCGGAGATAAAAGTCGAATCGGGCGTCGATATGAAAAAGTTCGTCGCGCCGTCGGCAACCTTCACGCAAATCAGCAAGGATGGATTCTACGATTATCAAAAAGTCGGACAGGTCGAAGGCGGATTAATCGCCGTCCGTTCGCAAATCACACGTCCGTCCGAAATCTGGAAACTCAATATTGAAGCAGGCGAAGGAGAGGAGTTATCCTTTGTAAATAAGGACATTCTTGATAAATTGGACTTGCCCGAAATGACGCAACGAATGGTGAAAACTACCGACGATAAAATGATGCCCGTCTGGGTGATCCTTCCGCCAAAGATGGACAAATCGAAAAAATATCCGGTGATAATGATGTGCACCGGCGGTCCGCAAGGCGAAGTCAGTCAGTCGTATAGCTATCGTTGGAACTACGCATTGATGGCTTCGCGAGGTTACGTTGTGGTATATCCGGCTCGCCGCGGCGCCAGCGGATACGGACAAGCCTGGTCGGACGCCGTAAGCAAAGACCATGGCGGCCAACCTGAACGCGACCTGATTTCGGCCATTGACGACATCGCCCGCGAACCCTGGGTCGATCCCCAAAGGCTTGGCGCTGTGGGAGCAAGCTACGGCGGATTTTCGGTATTCTGGCTCGCCGGAAATCACAACAAACGATTCAAAACATTCATCGCGCATTGCGGAATCTTCGACATGCCATCGATGTACATGACCACCGAAGAAATGTTCTTCGAAAATTGGGAAAAAGGAGGACCATTTTGGGATAAAAATAACGCCGTGATACAAAAATCATTCGCACAATCGCCCTCGAATTTTGTTAATAGCTGGGACACTCCCATTCTTGTAAGCCACGGAGCAAGAGATTATCGAGTGGCGTATTCGCAAGGAATGGCGGCTTTTAACGTCGCTCGGCTCAAGGGAATACCGGCGCGTCTGGTGATTTTTCCCGAAGAAAATCATTGGGTACTGCGTCCGCAAAACGCAATACTGTGGCAACGCGAATTTTTTGCATGGATGGATAAATATCTTAAAAATTAAACGACTTATTATCACTGAATAAAAAATGTCATACAATTTACTGAAAGGTAAGCGCGGACTGATTTTTGGAGCGCTTAACGACAAATCTATCGCATGGAGAGTGGCCGAAAGAGCCTACGAGGAAGGCGCAACTTTTGTGCTGACTAACACTCCGGTATCCATGCGTTTAGGCGAAATCGACGAGTTAGCAAAACAATGTAACACTATAGTGATTCCGGCCGACGCTACCAAAATAGCCGACCTGGAAAATCTGATAAAAAAAGGTACGGAATATTTAGACGGTAATTTCGACTTTGTGCTGCACTCCATCGGCATGTCGCCAAACGTCCGCAAGGGACGAAAATACGACGATTTGGACTACGGATTGCTGTCGCAAACTTTGGATATTTCGGCGATTTCTTTTCACAAAATACTACAAGCCTGCCGCAAGCACGACGCTATCAACGAATGGGGTTCGGTGGTGGCGTTGAGCTATATAGCTGCGCAACGTACACTGTACGGATACAACGACATGGCCGACGCCAAAGCTCTGCTCGAATCCATAGCACGTAGCTTCGGATATATCTACGGACGAGAAAAGAACATCAGAATCAACACCGTATCGCAATCGCCCACCATGACTACCGCAGGCAGCGGAATAATGGGTTTTGAAAATCTGTTTGATTTTGCTCGACGGATGTCTCCGCTCGGTAACGCAACAGCCGAAGAATGTGCCGATTATGTAATCACGCTTTTCTCCGACCTCACTCGTAAGGTTACGATGCAGAATCTGTATCACGACGGCGGATATTCAAGCATGGGCATGAGCCTGCGTGCCATGAAGATATACAACGAAGGCCTCGAATATCGCGACGTGAAAAACGACAAAACCAGAAGTTAAATGGACGGTTGGACTTTTGGACGGTTGGACTGTTGCTAAGTCGAAAGTTTGTTTTTCAGTTAACAGTCCAAAAGTAGGTTCAAAAAAAGTTTGAGGTGCTATGATTTTGCATTTTGATTCCAAATTATTCGTATGTAGGGGCAAGGCGCGCCTTGCCCCTACGCGACGAAAAACCTTAGCGGCGAAACCCCTAACGGGGTTCGGGGTCTGTGTGGTACATTGTTTTCTATTGATATTAATGCCCTACGGGCAATTCGGACAATCAATCTTGTCGAATCCTGATGCCCGTAGGGCATCAATATCAATAGAAAATCACGCCACAAGGCACACCCCGAACCCCGTCAGGGGTTTCACAGCAAATATTTCGCTTAGCACTTCAAACTTTTTTTGAACCCAAAAGTCCAGTCTAACAGTCCAATAGTCCAAAAAATGTCCAATAGTCCAAAGAAACTTAGGCAAGGCGACCTTGTTGCTCTTGTTGCTCCGGCCGGTAAGGTCGCTCGCGAAATGGTGGACAATGGATTGTCTGTGTTGCAATCTTGGGGTTTGAAGGTAAAAATAGGCAAGCATCTGTTCGACGAATATCGCTGCTACGCCGGAACCGACGCCGACCGCGCAAGCGATTTGCAAACTTTCGTCAACGATCCCGAAGTGAAGGCTATAATCTGTTTGCGAGGCGGATACGGATGCGTCAGGCTGCTCGAATATATCGACTTTGCGCCAATGTTGCACAATCCCAAATGGTTAGTCGGATTCAGCGATATTACAGTACTGCACGTATTGCTGAATTGCAAACTCGGCATCGAAAGTCTGCATGCTACTATGCCTAAGGAATTTCACCACGAAGGAATTGCTGATCGCGACGAGTATTTGCGACGCAAAGAATCGACGGAAAGTTTGAGAGAAGCATTGTTCGGACAATTAAAGGCGCACGAATTTCGTCCCGATCCGCTGAATATTCGCGGACGGGCGTCGGGACGATTGCTCGGCGGAAATCTTGCCATATTGCAAAGTCTTGCAGGCACATACTGCGACGTCGATTGCCGAGGCGCGATACTTTTTATTGAAGATACGGGCGAATCGTCGTACCGCATCGACCGCATGATGATGAACCTCGTTCATTCGGGAAAACTCGCTCAGGCGGCGGGTTTGCTGGTGGGAGATTTCGCGGAGGTGAACGACGAAAGCGATTATGGCAAAACAGCCCGCGAAATAGTGGCCGAACATGCCGACAAATTCGGAATACCGGCAGCGTATGGCTTTCCGGCAGGCCACACAAATCCGAATCTCGCGCTTTATCTCGGACGAAATATCACGCTCGAGGTGAAAGCCGATGGAGTGAGAATTGAATTTTGAT
>JAITGD010000180.1 GCA_031280885.1 Prevotellaceae bacterium
ATTATTTTTCCGAACATATCGAGGAAACGGCTAAAGAAATCGGAATCGGTTCCGACGAGTTGCTCGAAAAAATGCGCGACTATTACGACGGATTTTGTTTCGACGGCGTTCACCGTCTGTACAATCCCTTTTCGACGCTGAATTTTTTCGGAGAAAAAAGATTTATGAATTTCTGGATGCATTCGGGCGCGAGCAAAATGATTGCCGATTATCTGCAAACGCACAAGCTGACGGTTGAGCAATTTCGTAATTTCCCTATGTCGATAGATTTTGCAAACGAGCCTGGTAATCTGGATTCTACTCTGCCGGCAGGTTTTTTGTACCAAGCCGGATACCTGACTCTCCGCGAGGGAACTACCGAAGATTTTGCCCTCGATTATCCTAATACTGAAGTTCTTAATTCAATGTCGGTATTATTGGCACAAAATATTTTTCCCACCGACAATTCATTCGTAAATATTCGACAACTTCTGTTGATAGCCATGGAAGACAGGGACATTGATGGATTCGTTGAGTCCGTCAATGCACTTCTTGCAAACATTCCTTACGACGATTTTTCCGATGCGGGACGGCAGAGCGTCAAAGTCAATCGGCTCAAGTTTCCCGTTCAGGAATGGCTCTATCGTTCAACGATTATCGCGTTTTTCCGCGGATGCGGCGTTGTTACCTTCGCCGAGATGCACACCAATCTCGGACGTGCAGATTTGGTGATCTCGCATCGAGGCAAAACTTATGTCATCGAGCTAAAAGTAGCTTACAAATCCGAAGACGTTCCCGCCAAACTGAGCGAAGCCGTCGATCAAATGAAACGGAAGAATTATCTTGCACCATATCTCGGAGCAACCGGTCTGGCGCTGGTAATCGACGATACAAAACGACAAATTGTGGAAAATGGTTATACAGTGGTTATACAGTAGTTATACAGTGGTTATACGATAGTTATATGGATTTCTGTTTGGTGCATCATAATTTTGTATAATTTTGCGCGGTGTTCAATTTGTCAAAAAATGAAACTTAAAAGAGAAATAAAAATTGGATTCTACTTCGTACTGATGATGTTAGCTCTGGTATGGGGAGTGAATTTTCTGAAAGGTCGGGATATTTTCGGGAAAACGAACAGTTTCTATGCGATATACGAGAATGTCGAAGGCCTGCAATCAAGCTCGCAAGTCTTTGTTAAAGGGATGAAAGTGGGCGTAGTGAGGGCGATAAAACTAAATCAAAAGACCGAAAAATTCGTGGTCGAACTTCAGGTAAAATCGGATTATCATATTCCTAAAAATTCCGTTGCCCGCATTTATAGCGCTGATATTATGGGAAATAAAGCTATCAGAATAGTTCTTGGCGACGACGAAAGTATGCTTAAAAACAAAGATCAGATAAACACTGCCGTTGATGTGGATATGATCTCGGCTTTTACGGATGAATTGCCTGTGATAAAGGACAGAATAAACCGAGTGCTGCTGGAAGCAGACAGCGCGCTGGAGAATGTGAACAGGCTACTCGACGAAAAAAATCGACGAAATATATCGGAAGGTATCGCTCACTTTTCGAGCATGATGGGAAATCTGGAAAGTCTGAGCGGCTCGTTGAACAAAAGTCGAAAAAATATTACAAATACCCTGTCGAATCTGGAAACAATCACTTCTGATTTCAGTAAAAATGGAAACAATATAAGCAGAATCCTTGCAAATGTTTCTGATTTAAGCGATTCGTTGAAAACAATGCAAATCGCCGGAACGGTGAACGAGCTGAAAACCACGCTGAACAAACTGAACGAAGGTACAGGCACTTTGAGCAAACTTATGAACGATGATGCTCTGTACAAAAGTCTGGTAAAATCGCTCGATGATATGGATTTGCTGATTAACGATTTTAGAAATAATCCGAAACGCTATGTAAACATCTCTGTTTTTGGAGGTAAAAACAAATAGCTGCTTTGAATTGCAACAACTTTACTATTTACAAATATAAATTACGAATCACAATGAGAAGTCTGTTTAAGAGCCTTATATGCTCACTTGTATGCGCAGGATTGCTGGCATGTACCGCTACCGCTCCTGCCGAAAATTGTTACGAGATTCTTCCTCGTCCGAATTCCCTCACAAAGGCTGAAGGCGAGTTTAAAATCAATGCTCAAACTCAAATTGCCGTACCTCCGGGCGAAGATTGGAACAATGCCGCCGAGTTTTTCAAAAATTTACTCGCGACGCCGGCCGGTTTCAATCTGACGATAGGTCAAAGTACCGACAGTAAAAATGTTATCCGCGTAGTGCAGAACGACCAACTTGCAAACGCCGAAGGATATGTGCTGAACGTTACTCCTGAACTGATTACTATCGACGCCGGAACCGCTGCCGGAGCCTTCTATGCTTTTCAAACTCTTCGTCAGATGTTGCCGTCAGAAGTAGAAAAGAAACAGAAAATCAGCAGAAACCTGTCGATACCCTGCGCCACTATCGAGGATGCCCCAAGATTCGGCTATCGTGGAATGATGCTCGACGTCTCGCGTCATTTCTTTACTGTGGATGAGGTCAAAAGCTTTATCGACTTGCTTGCTCTTCACAAAATGAACCGCTTCCATTGGCATCTGACCGACGACCAGGGCTGGCGTATTGAAATCAAAAAATATCCAAAACTCACCGAAGTAGGAGCATGGCGAAACGAAACATTGATTGGACATTACGGCGACCGTCCACGTAAATTCGACAGCACTCGATACGGCGGTTTTTATACCCGCGAACAAATACTCGAAGTGGTGAAATATGCACAGGATAATTTTATCGAAATCGTTCCCGAAGTCGATTTGCCCGGCCACATGTCGGCTCTGCTGGCGGCTTATCCCGAATATGGATGCATCGAAGGTACGTACAAGGTTAAAGGCGACTGGGGCGTGTTCGAGGATTTGCTGATGCCATCCGAAGCGACTTTCGTCCTGCTGGAAGATATTTTTACTGAGGTAATAGACATGTTTCCAGGAAAATATATCCATATTGGTGGCGACGAGGCTGTTAAAGCTCAATGGAAAAAATCGCCCGAAGTGCAAGCCTTTATGAATCAAAATAAAATGAAGGACGAAGAGGCTGTTCAAAATTATTTTACCACTCGCGTGGCCGAAATGATTCGCTCGAAAGGACGCGAAGTTATCGGGTGGGACGAAATTCTGGAAGGCGGCAGCTTGCCTACATCGACCATAATCATGTCGTGGCGAGGCGTGGAAGGCGGAATACAGGCTGCTCGACATGGAAATCAGGCAATAATGTCTCCCACTTCCTATGCTTATCTTGATTATTATCAATCGAAAGGCGCTAACGAACCCTTAGCTATCGGCGGATATTTGCCTCTGGAACAAGTTTATAGCTACGAACCTGTGCCGGAAAACGGAGAACTTACTCCAGAACAAGCTCAGCTACTTATTGGCGTACAGGCAAATGTGTGGACTGAATATATCGGCGAATTTTCAAAAGTGCAGTACATGATGTTGCCGCGAGCCTGCGCTATCGCTGAAATACAGTGGACGCCCGCCGGCACTAAAAATTACGAAGAGTTTGTAGGCCGTTTGACGCGCTTGATGAAGCGTTTCGATGCTATGGACGTGAATTATGCGAAAAGTCTGTTCGACGTTAAAGCCGAAATCGAAACCAAACGTGGCGAGAATCTGGTAACGCTCGCTCAGTCGCCGGCAGGCACTGAAATACGCTATACCATAGATGGTTCTATTCCTTCGGCGAAATCTACGCTCTACGAAATGCCGGTGTCGGTGAAGCAAAGTTGTACTTTCAAGGCGCAGACCTTCGTGAATAAACAGCCCGCAGGCGCTCTCTACGAACAAAACTTTGTGATGCACAAGGCTGTAGGCGCTTCCGTTACTATGGATGCTACTCCATACCGAGGCTACAATCCGGGCAATGCTGGCGCTTTGGTGAACGGTATCGAAGGAAATGTTAAATATAATGATAAACAGTGGTTTGGCTTTTCGGAAAGGGATTTGACCACTGTGATAGATCTGGGTGAAACACAGGAAATTAAGTCGATTGCGGCGAATTTTCTGCACTTGCCCGACGCTCGTATCTGCGTGCCAAGTCTCGTAAGTTTTTTGACCTCGAATGATGGTGAAAATTACGAACAAGTATTTCAAACAAAACCCGCTACCGATACGCAGGGAATCATCAAAATAACAAGTTCTGTAGAGGTTAAAGCTCGCTATATCAAGATGGAAGCTCTGAATTTCGGCGTAATTTTTACGGATAAAGAAGGCCGCGAACGCAAAGCTTGGCTTTTTACTGACGAAGTAATAGTGGAATAAATTCTTTAGGAGCCAAGAACCAGGATTTCAGGAGCCAGGAGCCAGGATTTCAGGAGTTAAGAGGCTGTTTCTCACCGATACAGCCTCTTTTTTATTTTCTGTATTGCCTGCGTACAGCTATTTATTGTTCCGCTTTTGTTGAATAAGTTCGGATTTTTTCGGCAATGCTGGTTTCGTCATTATAATTAACTTTGCGCGAAATTACGGTATTGAATGGAAGAAATACACTTGAACAGCATAGACGAAGCTCTATGCGACATTAAGGAAGGAAAAGTAGTGATAGTGGTCGATGATGAAGACCGTGAAAATGAGGGCGATTTCATAGTCGCTGCCGAAAAGATAACTCCCGAAACGGTTAATTTTATGGTTACTCATGGACGCGGTTTAGTTTGCGCTCCATTGCCCGAGTTGCGTTGCGAAGAGCTTGGTCTTGAGCTGATGGTAGGCAATAATACGGCCTTGCATCAGACGCCGTTCACCGTGTCGGTGGATTTACTTGGACATGGCTGTTCGACGGGAATTTCCGTCAGCGACCGTGCAAAAACCTTGCGTGCGCTTATCGATAAGGCCACACGTCCGGAAGATTTGGGGCGTCCGGGGCATATATTTCCGCTCAAAGCTCGCGAAAAAGGCGTGTTGAGACGAGCCGGACATACGGAAGCCGTTGTAGATCTTACCCGTATGGCGGGGCTTACTCCCGGAGGCGCCTTGGTGGAAATACTCAACGAAGACGGTACAATGGCCCGCCTGCCACAGCTTATTCCGATTGCAAAACGATTCGATCTGAAAATAATCGCTATAAAAGATTTGATTGCATATCGACTTAAAACAGAGAGCCTTGTAGAACGCGGTGAGCGGGTAAAGTTGCCCAGCAAATACGGAAATTTCGACTCCATTGCTTTCAAACAAATTCACGGCGGGCTTGAACATCTGGCGCTTGTCAAAGGACAGTGGCAAGCAAACGAGCCTGTCCTTGTGAGGGTACATTCATCGTGCATGACGGGCGATATTTTTGGTTCGTGTCGATGCGATTGCGGCCCCCAACTTCACGAAGCTCTGCGGATGATAGAGAAAGAAGGCAAAGGCGTGCTGATATATCTCAATCAGGAAGGTCGAGGAATCGGCTTGTTCAATAAAATACACGCATACAAGTTGCAGGAAGAGGGACTCGACACCGTCGAAGCAAACCTCGCTCTTGGATTCAGAGACGACGAACGCGATTATGGAGTGGGAGCAAGTATTTTGAGAGAACTTGGTGTGTCGAAAATGAAACTGATTACCAATAATCCATTGAAACGTCGCGGACTCGAAGGATATGGCTTGACCGTAACGGAAAACCTTCCCTTAGTTATTCCGCCAAACTCGTTTAATCAATTCTATCTCGAAACAAAAGCTACAAAAATGGGACACGTTCTTTAGACTATTGGACTGTTAGACTTTTGGACTGTTAGACTGTTAGATAGTCCAACCGTCCAACCGTCTAAAAGTCCAAAAGTCCAACCGTCTAACCGTCCAATAGTCAATAAAAAATGAAACGAATATTAGTAACCGGAGGGGCAGGATTTATAGGTTCTTGTCTCTGCAAACGCCTTCTAAATGAGGGTAATGATCTTATTTGTCTTGATAATTATTTTACCGGATCGAAAGACAATATACTCGATCTGATTGGTCAGCCTCGCTTTGAATTGGTGAGGCACGATGTAATAACTCCGTATTACGCAGAAGTAGATGAAATATACAATCTTGCCTGCCCTGCTTCTCCGGTGCATTATCAATATAATCCTATCAAAACTGTCAAAACATCGGTCATGGGAGCAATTAATGTGCTGGGGCTGGCTAAACGTGTGCGATGCAAGGTGCTTCAGGCCTCGACCAGCGAAGTTTACGGCGATCCGATAGTTCATCCCCAAGTTGAAAGCTACTGGGGAAACGTTAATCCGATTGGCATACGCTCGTGCTACGACGAAGGTAAACGATGCGCCGAAACTCTGTTTATGGATTATCATCGGCAAAACGGAGTCAGAATAAAGATTATCAGGATATTCAATACATACGGACCTAATATGAATCCCGACGACGGACGGGTGGTATCGAACTTTATTGTTCAGGCGCTGCGTAACGAAGATATCACAATTTACGGCAAAGGCGAACAGACTCGCAGTTTCCAATATGTTGATGATCTTGTAGATGGAATGATGCGTATGATGGCTACCGACGATAGTGTAACCGGACCGGTGAATATCGGCAATCCATCTGAGTTTTCGATACTTGAACTTGCCGAGAAGATTCTGATGATAACAGGTTCGAAGTCGAAACTTGTATTCCGGCCACTCCCACAGGACGATCCGACTCAGCGCCAGCCCGATATATCGCAGGCTTCAGCTCTGCTAAACGGATGGAAACCAAAGGTTCAACTCGACGAGGGTTTGACGAAAACGGTGGATTATTTCAGAACCAGAATCACAAGATCTTGAAATCCAAATTAATCATTAAAAATTAATCATTAAAAAAATGTATCTTATAGAAGTATGTGCCGGATCGGTTCAGTCGGCTATAGAAGCCGAGAAGGGTGGGGCAGGACGTATAGAGCTGTGCGATAATCTGTTCGAGGGAGGAACCACGCCAAGCGCTGCTACCATCCAGATGACATGCGAAAAGGTGAAAATCCCTGTGTATGTGATTATTCGACCACGTGGTGGAGATTTTCTCTATTCCGACTTAGAGTTCGAAATAATGAAGCGTGAAGTATCTCTGGCACAGCAATATGGAGCAGCAGGAATAGTAACAGGTCTCTTATGCGCCGACGGCTCGGTGGACGAAGTCAGAACATCCGAAATGGTCGCTCTGGCACGCCGGCATGGAATTGGCTTTACTTTCCATCGAGCTTTCGATATGACGCGCGATTACGGAGAAGCGCTCGAAGCGGTAATCAGAACAGGATGCGAGCGTATTCTCACCTCCGGCGGCGAAAATAAAGCTTTCGACGGACGTAATACACTGAAACGCATGGTCGAGCAATCAGCAGGACGCATATTGATAATGGCCGGAAGCGGAGTTAACTCCTCGAATATCAAAGAACTGATAGAATCGACCGGCGTCGATGAACTGCATCTGTCGGGCAAACGCAGAATCAGCGGAGGCATGATATTCCGCAATGAAAAAATCCGAATGGGCGGCCTGCCGCAAATTCCCGAATATGACATAGAAGTAACTGATGCTGCGGCAATTGCGGGAGCAATAGCCGCAGCAGACTTTTAGACTTTTGGACTTTTGGATAGTCTAACAGTCCAACAGTCCAACAGTCTAACAGTCTAACAGTCTAACAGTCCAACAGTCTAACAGTCCAACAGTCCAACAGTCCAACAGTCTAACAGTCCAACAGTCTAACAGTCCAACAGTCTAACAGTCCAACAGTCCAACAGTCTAACAGTCCAACAGTCCAACAGTCCAACAGTCCAATAAACAATGAATAAACTCGAAATAAGGTGTTTAAATAATAACACGATGCGCGATTATGCGCCGGGGATTACCCTGAAGGAAATATGCGACGATATGCAAATTCGACTTGCATCGCCTGTGATAGCCGCTTTGGTTAACAACGAATTAAAGGAATTGTCGCACGAGGTTTATAATCCAAAGCAAATCCGCTTTATCGACCTCAGCCATCCCGACGGTATGAGAACATACGTCCGCTCGCTGAGTTTTCTGTTGCAAGTAGCTCTTAAAGAGACATTTCCGCAGCATAAACTAAGGGTGCAACATTCGGTCTCGAACGGTATCTATTGCGAGATAACGGACGGTACGAGGACGGTTGATATTGACGAAATCGTTGCCATAGAAAAGCGTATGAATGAGCTGGTAAAGGCCGATCTTCCTTTCATAAAAAAGAAGCTCGCAACGAGCGAAGCAATCGAACTATTTCGGGCAGAGGGATATGTCGAAAAAGCTCTTCTGCACGAGACTAAAGGCAAGATGTACACTTCGGTATATTGGCTCGACGGACATGCCGACAGCTTCTACGGGCCGCTGGCTCATTCCACCGGAGCGCTTCGTCGATTTGGCCTGAGCAGCTATTTTCAGGGCGTTCTTCTGATGTTGCCCGAACCGAACGATGGCGAAAAACTTCGTCCTTATATATTGCAAAACAAACTATTACAAGTATTTCACGAGCATAAAGAGCGTAACGAAATCCTCGAAGCCGAAAGTCTCGGAAGCCTCAACATGGCTATCCGCGAAGGAAGGCTGGCAAAGCTGATACACATCAACGAAGCGCTGCACGAGAAGAACTTCGCTCATATTGCCGACCGAATTGCCGATAATCGACGGATACGTATCGCTCTGATTGCCGGACCTTCGTCGAGCGGTAAGACAACTTCCGCCAAACGGCTTGAAATACAGCTGAGGGCAAGCAAACTGAATCCGCATATCATCGAACTTGATAACTATTTTGTGGACAGAGAAGATACCCCGCGAGACGAATACGGAGAATACGATTTTGAATCCTTGCAAGCCGTTGATCTCAACCTATTTAACTCGCAGATGCGCGCCCTGCTCGATGGCAAGAACGTCCGTTTACCAAAGTTCGATTTTACTCTCGGAAAACGCTTTTTTCCTCCGAATAATTCAATGCAACTATCTACCGACGACGTACTTATAATAGAAGGCATTCATGGTCTGAATCCGGCCTTGATTACTATGGTCGATGACGAAAGCGTGTTGCGCATATACGCATCGGCGCTTACTTCCATTTCGCTTGACGAAAATAACAGGATTCCAACTACGGATAATCGTCTCATACGTCGCATAGTGCGCGACGCCGCCACACGCTCCTACGCTGCTGTTGATACCATTGCCCGCTGGCCGAGCGTCCGACGTGGCGAAGACGTCAATATCTTTCCTTTTCAAGAGAATGCCGATATAATGTTTAACTCCTTTTTACTGTACGAGTTATGCGTTTTGAAGCGATACGCCGTTCCGCTACTTCGCAGTGTCCCGGCCGGTCGTCCGGAATACGCAGAAGCACTGCGTCTGCTTAAATTCATAAGCTATTTCGAGGCTCTCGACGAAGAACATGAACGAATCATCCCCCCAAATTCCGTCCTGCGCGAGTTTATCGGCGGAAGCAGTTTCGTTTATTAATGATTAAAGGTTAAAAAAATATTTTTTTGATTTTGTAATAATTATTACAGTTTTGATGATAAAATTGTATTACATTTGTAGTCGAATAAATGTAATACCGTATGAAGACAGGAACTTTTTTTAACAGACTTTTTCCCTCGATATCTTTGAAGATAACGGCTATAATTGCTTGCGGAATCGTTTGTGGACTTGGGATATACGCGGCTTACGCTTCGCGAGCGTCGAGCTATTTGTCCGACGAACCTTCCGTCTGCATGAACTGCCACATCATGGCTCCGTACTACGCTACTTGGAACCATAGCTCGCATCGCGAACATGCAAACTGTAACGATTGCCATGTTCCTCATCAAAACGCAGTTAAGAAATGGTTTTTCAAGGGAAAAGACGGTATGCGCCACGCGATGGCGTTTACCATGCGCGGCGAACCGCAAGTAATTCGCGCAATCGACGAAAGCGCAGCGGTTATCATGGACAACTGTATTCGCTGTCATACCCAACTCACATCCGAGTTTGTCAATGCCGGCAAAATCGACTACAAAACAGCCATGAACGGCGGAGGCAAAGCCTGCTGGGACTGCCACAGAGAAGTCCCGCATGGAGGAACAAACAGCTTATCATCAACTCCTTCGGCGCTTGTTCCTTATCCTGCATCCATAGTGCCGGAATGGCTGAAACGAGCAAAAGAAAAACAATAACGTCTTTAAATAACAAGAAATCAATAACAACAAAGGATCAACAATGGAAAAACGATTAAAATCATGGCAAGGCTGGTTGCTGTTTTTAGTAACGATGGGCGTAGTTTTCGTCCTCGGTATTCTGGCGGCCTCCGTTAATGAAAGAAGAGCGGAAACGGCAAGTATCTTCAACAACAAAAAAACGGAAATTACCGGCATCGAATCGCGGAACGAAATGTTCAAGGAAAACTATCCCCGCGAATACGAAACATGGAGGCAAACCTCCGACACAAGTTTTCAATCGCTGTTCAACGGCAATCAAGCCGTCGATGTGCTGGAAGCGCGTCCTAACATGGTGATACTGTGGGCAGGATACGCCTTTGCGAAAGATTATCTCTCGCCTCGCGGACACATTTACGCTCTGGAAGACATGCGCATCAGTCTGCGTACCGGAGCGCCGATGACCCCCGAAGAAGGCCCTCAACTCGCAAACTGCTGGACTTGCAAAAGTCCCGACGTGCCGAGAATGATGCAGGCCGTTGGCGTCGAAAATTTCTATCGTACGAAATGGGCAGCATTCGGTTCCGAAGAAGTGAATCCCATCGGTTGCGCCGATTGCCACGAACCGACGAATATGAATCTGCAAATCAGTCGTCCTGCTCTGATAGAAGCTTTCCAACGACGCGGACTTGACGTTACCAAAGCTACGCATCAGGAAATGCGTTCGCTCGTATGCGCCCAATGCCACGTGGAATATTATTTCAAAGGCGAAGGCAAAGTCGTTACTTTCCCGTGGGACAAGGGCTTGAGCGTGGAAGAAATGGAAGTATATTACGACGAACTTGAATATGCCGACTATATCCACAAACTCAGTAAAGCGCCCATTCTCAAAGCACAACATCCGGGTTACGAGGTGGCGCTGACGGGAATACACGGCCAACGCGGAGTTTCCTGCGCCGATTGCCACATGCCCTACAAAAGCGAAGGCGGAGTGAAATTCAGCGACCATCACATCCAAAGTCCTTTGAACATGATAGATCGCACCTGTCAAGTATGTCATCGCGAAAGCGAAGAAACTCTGCGAAATAACGTTTATGAACGGCAAACGAAAGCCAACGAAATGCGCAACCGCGTGGAATCGGAACTCGCCACAGCGCACATCGAAGCAAAGTTCGCCTGGGACAAAGGAGCTTCGGACGAACAGATGAAAAACGTGCTAAAACTCTTACGTCAAGCGCAATGGCGCTGGGATTTCGCCGTAGCTTCGCACGGAGGTTCTTTCCATGCTCCGCAGGAAACACAGCGTATATTGGGTAACAGCTTGGATAAGACGATGCAAGCTCGTTTGGCGATTTCGAAAGTTCTGGCGAATCTTGGTTATAACGATGAAGTTCCGATGCCGGACGTCTCGACCAAGGAAAAAGCACAGAAATACATCGGATTAGATATTCCCGCGGAAAAAGCCGCTAAGGAAAAATTCATGCAAACAGTTGTTCCCGAATGGCTTAAACAAGCACGCGAAAACAACAGGCTAATATGAATTCTTAAAGATTCAGGATTGCAAGAACCAAGAGCCAAGACGCTACGCAGTCAATTAAGAATTAAGAATTAAAAATTAAGAGAGCTACGCTGGCCGGTTTGATTGTCGTTTTGCACACAGATGACACAGATTTTACGGATGCACGCAGATCTTTTTTATCAAGCCAGACTGCGTAGCTCTCTTAATTTTTAATTTTTAATTCATAATTAAAAAAGAGTCTATGTGGATACTTCCATGGGGATATCGTGAAGGCTGGACGATTTGCACCGGACTGACGCTCACGGGATTGGCGATGCAAAATTTCGTCGGTGAATTTGATGTTGCCGCTATGCCTTATCCGGTGAATGTGGCGGCCTGCGCGATTCTTGCAGTAGTGGCTGTTACGGTTCATGCTTTGTCGCGTAAGTATGTTGTTTTTCGATGGTTTTCTTCGCCGCAGGCGAGCATTACCGCTTTGGCTTTTGTGCTGTTTATGAGCGTTATAGAAGGATTAGGCGTAGCGACGATAAATTCTTGGGCTTTTACTCTCGTGTTCGCATATCTGCTTTTAGTTTTGGCAGCGGTTGTTATGCGGCGTTTGCGCAAGCCAAAGTTGAAAAGAGACGCGGGATTTGTTTTTAGTCATGCAGGTTTGTTGTTGGCTCTTGTCGCGGCCTCGCTTGGTAGCGGCGATTTGCAGCGTTTACGCATGACGGTTGCACGCGACGCCGCCGAATGGCGAGCCGCAAACGAAAGAAACGAGCTTGTGGAACTGCCTTTGGCTATAGAACTTAAATCGTTTGATATAGACGAATATCCTCCCGAACTGATGTTGATAGACAACGAGACGGGCGAAACGCTTCCGCGTGGAAAACCGACGAATGTACTCATAGAGGCTTGTCCTACAGTTTTATCCCTGTCGGATTGGGAAATCGAAGTTGTACGCTATCTTCCTGCTGCTGCTTCGGTAATGACCAAGGATACAGCGTTTTTTACCGAATTTTTGTCGGAAGGAGCAACTTCGGCTCTGTTTGCGAAGGCTCGACACAAAACTACCGGCGTATCGAGCGAGGGCTGGGTCAGTTGTGGAAATCATGTATTTCCCTATCGTTCATTACGTTTAAGCGATGATGAAAGTCTTATCATGCCACCTCGGAAACCCAAACGTTTCGCATCCGAAGTAAGAGTATATTCAAAGGAGGGCGAAAGTCGTGAATCGGTGATAGAAGTCAATCGTCCACTGAAATACGAAGGTTGGAAAATCTATCAGTTGAGCTACGACGAGTCGAGAGGAAAATGGAGCCATACGAGTGTATTCGAGCTGGTTCGCGACCCTTGGCTACCGGCGGTATATGCGGGGATATTTATGATGCTTGTCGGAGCAATTTTTTTATTTTTGTCATCAACAGAAAATCAGACATATAACAAAAAGAATAAGGAATGACAGATTGGTTATTGTTTCCATATTTTGCCTTGCCTGCCGGCTTGTGTTGGTTCGTAGGCGCAGGTTTCGCCTTCAAAACCAATGGATTTCGTCGGGCGATATTTTTCACCGCACTCGGTTTATGCTTGTTTTGCGTTTTCATGGTAGGCCTGTGGATTTCGCTTGAACGTCCGCCCATGCGAACGATGGGAGAAACGCGATTGTGGTATTCGTTTTTTCTTCCGGCAGCCGGACTTGTAACCTATATCAGCCGACGGTTCAAGTGGATACTCTCATTTACCGCTCTTTTGTCTTTCGTTTTTGTTTGTATCAATCTGTTCAAGCCCGAAATTCACGACAAAACGCTGATGCCGGCCTTGCAAAGTCCATGGTTCGCTCCGCATGTTATCGTCTATATGCTTGCATACGCGACACTTGGCGCAGCAACGATTGCGGCGGTTTATCTGCTTGTCGGAAAGAAAAAACGGACGACGGATGAAGAAACAATCTCTCTCTGTGATAGTTTGACCTACGTCGGCACGGCCTTTATGACAGTCGGCATGTTGTTCGGAGCGCTCTGGGCGAAGGAGGCATGGGGACATTATTGGTCGTGGGATCCAAAAGAAACTTGGGCGGCGGCAACATGGACTGCTTATCTGATTTACATACATTTCAGAAAATCTCAGCCTAAGCGACGCTCAACGGCAGCGCTCATACTTGTCGGCTCTTTCCTACTGTTGCAAATTTGCTGGTATGGAGTGAATTATCTGCCGTCGGCTCGTGGACGAAGCGTCCATGTGTATGGGCAATAAAAGCGTGGTGTATCAAGTGGATTTCAGGGATGAAAAATAAACCCGAGTCCCCTATAATGAAAAACCCTGACTTGCATATACTTGATAATTTAATGTTTAATGCGCTACCATCGGCAAGTTGGGTTAACCGGATTGCCGTAGGTCATTACTATCGAAGGAAAACGATTTCCTCTTTCGCACGGAACACCGGTGTTACACAGCCTCGTTTCGTATGACGACGGAATCTTAGCCATTGATTCCGATGTCTTGGTTTTTGAAATTTTATTTCAATTCTTTTCCTTTCAGAAAAACGCTTTCTATCAAATCGGAAGTATAGGCGTACGGCAGGTACGAATACGAGGGCATAGGTTTAGTAATAAAAAAATCAGCGACTTTGCCACATGCGATGCTGCCGTGCGTATCGCCGATGCCCATGGCGT
>JAITGD010000204.1 GCA_031280885.1 Prevotellaceae bacterium
TCCACATTCCGTACCTACGGCACGGTGCTTGGAAGGCGTTTTGCTTTTTCTACCAACATATCGTCCCTAACGGGACGACTTGCCTCAAAAAATAGCACCTCAAACTTTTTTTGAACCATATTTTGGCGAAACTTTGCGATTAAAAAACTTTTACTACCTTTGCACTCGCTTTTAGCCGGGCCCTTAGCTCAGTTGGTTAGAGCACCTGACTCATAATCAGGGGGTCGCAGGATCATGCCCTGCAGGGCCCACAACATGAATGAAGCGGTTGCGAGTTTACTCATAGCCGCTTTTTATTTTGTAGTACTTCATTACATTATTGTCATTGAAAGATTTAAATAAAGAAAATGCTTTGCCAAGCATACGCCGAATTTGGGGAATATCTTTTCCGATAATGCTGAGCATGTTGGCCGAAAACATCATAGGAATCACCGACATAGCCTTCATCGGTCATTATGCCTCGACAGCCACAAAACTCAATGTCGCTCAGGGAATGATTGGCGCCGCCGGAATCGGCGCTATCTATTATTTTGTGCTGTTTATGATTGGTTTTGGCTTTGCAACAGGCGTGCAAATTCTTATATCGCGACGAAATGGTGAACGAAATTTTGCCGAAATCGGTGGAATATTTGAAACCGGACTGCTGTTTCTCTGGGGAATGGCTGTTTTAATCATAGTTATATCTTTGATTTTTACGCCAATAGTGCTGCCTCTGATGATGCGATCGACTGAGGTTACGAATATCGCATCCGATTTTCTTTCGATTCGAGTCTTCGGATTGCTTTTTTCCTTTGCCGTTGTGTCGTTTCGCGCCTTTCATGTGGGTACTACCAACACAAAACCACTTACTTATGCTTCGATTATCATGGCTGGATGCAATATATTTCTGAATTGGGTTTTTATCTTCGGAAATCTTGGCGCTCCGGAGATGGGCGTCGAAGGAGCAGCCTCTGCTTCAGTAACTACGGAGTTATTAGGAGCTGCTTTTCTCTTTGCCTACAACGGACGCAAGACGATTCGTCGGAAATTCAAACTCTTTGTCTTTGCGCCGGCAAGCGGTAAAACTCTGCGAAATATCTTGAATATCTCCGTTTACGTCATGCTTCAATACAGCGTTTCGCTGGCTACTTGGCTGATGTTCTTTCTGTTTATCGAAAAAACCGGAAAAGTACATCTGGATTCGTCGCAGCTTGTACGCAGCCTTTATTCGCTGGTAACTATCACCGGATGGGCCTACGCCGTATGCACAAGCACGCTGGTAAGCAACAGCATAGGCGAAGGACGCGGCGATATTGTGCCGGCAATCATACGTCGGATGGTTACAGTAAGTGCGTGTACTACTTTTATTTTCGTGCTTCCTCTGTGGATTTTTCCTTCGGAAATGCTGTCGATATTCACCACAGATAAACACTTGATTGAAATCTCGGTTCCGGCATTGAGAATAGTTGCCGGAGCGATTCTATGTTTTTCGATAGCCGTCGTTCCCTTCAATGGCGTCAGCGGCACGGGCAAAACTCAAATGGCTATGATTATGGAACTTATCAGCCTGGCCATATATTCCGGCGGGTTGTATTTGATTTATTTGCAGTATTTTCATCGACCGTCTGTCTTTTGGTATTCCGAATACATTTACTGGGGCATAATCGCCATACTTTCCTGCATATATCTATATTCGGGACGCTGGAAAAAAGGAATGTACGAGATATGAATTATGAATTATTCATAATTCCGTCCTACCTTTGCTGCGGATTTTATATAAACAAATTAGATGGAATCAGAAAATAAGATATTTGGAATCAGGCCTGTTATCGAGGCTATTCAGGCAGGCCGACCGATTGAAAAGATCATGCTGCGCGAGGGTATAATCACCGATCTTTTACAAATGATACAAAACAAAGCTCGCGCCAATAATATTTCGCTCGCCTGGGTTCCGACAGAACGGCTCAATCGCCTATGTAAAGGAGCTAATCATCAGGGAGTTATTGCCTTTGTTGCTTCGGCCTCGTACTCCGATTTGGAAGAAACTTTGGAAAAAGTAAAAGCAAGCGAAAAGACGCCCTTGATTCTTCTGCTTGATGGAGTTACCGATGTTCGCAATTTCGGAGCCATTGCCCGCACAGCAGAATGTGCCGGAGTACAAGCCATCGTAGTACCATCGAAAGGCGCCGCCTCGATGAATGCCGATGCAATGAAAACCTCGGCAGGCGCGTTGAACTACGTGCCGGTGTGCAAGACTGCGAATTTGAAATCGGCCATACATCTGCTGCGATCCTACGATATTTGCATTGTAGCAGCCGACGAAAAAGCTGAAAATAACTATTTTGATGCAGATTTCACCAAGCCGTCAGCTCTGATTCTCGGTTCGGAAGAATCGGGAATATCGAAACAAATTCTGACCTTGGCCGACATAAGGGTTCGGATACCGCTTGCCGGCAAAATCGAATCGCTAAATGTCTCAGCCGCAGCCTCCGCAATAATGTTCGAGAGCGTAAGGCAGAGAGCCATTTAGAATCAGGACGTTTGGACGTTTGGACTTTTGGACATTTGGAGCCAAGATTACAAGAACCAAGAGCCAAGACGTTTGGAAAGTCCAACCGTCCTGAAAGTCTTGATTCTTGCAATCTTGGCTCCAACCGTCCAGATGTCCAAAAGTCCAACCGTCCAACCGTCCAAAAGTCCAAAATTCCAACCGTCCAAAAGTCCTGATTCTTGCAATCTTGGCTCTTGGTTCCAGAGAATCAATATTCGTCTTCGTTGAAGAAGAAATCTTCTTTGCTGGGATAGTCGGGCCAGATGTCCTCTATACTTTCATAAATTTCTCCGTCTTCTTCGAGTTCCTGCAAATTTTCGATGACTTCAAGCGGAGCTCCCGAACGAATCGCATAATCTATCAATTCGTCTTTAGTTGCAGGCCAAGGAGCGTCCTCAAGCTTTGAAGCCAATTCAAGTGTCCAGTACATAACTATTTGTTTTTAAAAAAATTAAAATCCAAACACAGTATTTTTTACGACTGCGAAAGTATAAAAAAAAACAAAACGAGCGACTTTTATTTTCAAATCAGGTATTCGCAGCAAAGGCTGCTGCGTACAGTTTCATTTGTTTTATCATTGCCAGCAGGCCGTTGGCTCGTGTCGGCAGCATGTTGTCTTTCAGTCCTATACTATCGATAAAGTATAAATTTGCATTCAGGACGTCTTCGGGTTTCTGTCCCGACAGCACGCGAGTCAGCAAAGCAATAAGTCCCTTAGGGATAAGCGCATCGCTGTCGGCGACATATTTTATTGTTTCGCCTTCTTGACGGGCATAAATCCACACCCTCGATTGGCATCCGCTAATCAGGAACTTGTCTGTTTTGTATTTTTCATCGTATGGAGCGAGGCTTTTTGCCAATTCAATCAAATACTCATATTTGTCCATCCACTCCGTAAATACGGCAAATTCCTCTATTATACTGTTTTGAATTTCGTTTATTGTCACGTTTTTCTTTGTTTTAACGACATTTAAAGTGTAATTTGCAGGCCTTTGTAAAAGTCGAGAATCTTCATTTTGAAGACATACTGATATTTTGCCTGTATATTGTCCGACTGCGCCTTGAAGAGATTATTCTTGGCCACCACATAATCGGTTGAAGTTACGAGACCTACATCGAATTTCTTTTCGGTATATCGAAACGATTCTCGCATAGCTTCAACGTTCTTTTGACTTGCGTGATAGTTCTTTAACTGTCCGGCGGCGTCGGCCTGAGCCTGCTGAATTTCCTTATACAGATTATTCTTAGTCCGTTGAAGATCCAGCTCGTAAGTTCGCACATTGAGTTTGGCGTTTTTGACCTCCGAGCGAATCTGTAAACCGCTGAATATGGGAATTGAAAGATTAAGCGAAACGCCCGTATTTTGATTATTGCTCCATTGATCCCAAAACGGAAAAGCTCTTTGATAGCCTGTCGATGGATCCATGTTTGTGTTCGAGTATCTTGAACTAATTGAAGCGCTTAGACTCAACGAAGGATAATACTGTCCTTTTGCAATCGACAAGTATCTGCGAGCGCTTTCGAGACGGAGTTCCGCGCCTTTTACTGTGGGTTGAAAAGAAAGCGCATTTTCGTAGATGCCTTGAACAGAGGTCGATTCGCCAAATTCTGACGGAAGTTCGGGAAGTTGCGGCTTAGCAATCGCAAAATTCCGAGCGTCCGGCAATTCCAATAGTTGCGTAAGAGTTATGTAATTTATATCCAGATTGTTCTTTGCATTAGTTACAGCGGCTTCTTCGGCGGCCTGTTGCGCTTGCAGCTCCAGCAAATTGCTTAAGGTCAGCTTTCCGGCATCGACCATCTTTTGAGTTTTTGCAAGCTGTTCGCGCGTCGATACAAGCTGCTCTTCGGCAATGGATAAGGCTTCTTGCGAAAGTAAAATCTGCAAAAAAGCAGCAGCTACATTCAAAGAAATATCATTTTTGAGCTTCTCGACGTCCTGAATATTTGCTTGTAGATTGATTTTATTGCGTTTAATCAGATTTTGTTTCTGCAAACCCGCAAACAATACCACAGAAGACGAAAGGTTGATATTGGCGTTTTCCTGACGCGGACCTTCCACAAAGTCGTTGGTAGTCTGATCAAGTACTCTTCCCCAGCCCATGGAATATCCTGTTCCGGCGCTTAAACTCGGAATCAAATTGTACTTCGATTGCAGCAAAGAAACTTCCTGCTGTTCTACAAGTATTTCCTGTTGTTTTACCTGAATATTGTTTTCAACTGCGTATTTTATGCAACGTTCCAGAGTCCACGCCTCTTGTGCATGGAAATAGTCAGGTATTCCGACAAACACAGCAATGATTATAACTGAAAAACAATTTTTTAATATCCTCATGTTTTCAAATAATATTAAATCGAACGCTCGGTAAGCAAAAATTCGCACAAAGGTATAAATTTTCTGATAGCCGAACTTTAATTGCACTGAAAGGATTTTTTGATTTCCGAATATTCGTTCACTTTTACTACTTTTACACAAATTTATACGTCATGAAACGTTTGTTTATAACATTTATTGCGCTTGTTTTCAGTGCCGTCAGCATCGCAAACAAAACACCGAAGCAGGGACATCCCCAAATTAAGGATTGCAAAATCGTCAAAGAATACGGCTTTGTAAGCGAAACTATTAGCCTGTATGGTGATGTGAAAATTATCACCGATCCGAAAAAACTTGCCACTTTCGACGTCAAAATCAAGAAAGAGATTGCGGCTCTGGATGTTAAAGTAGTCAAAACCATTCCCCGCCGTTGCGGTGAATGGCGATTTGTCGATTCGGAAAAAGACGCCGATTTTACAGTCTCGTTTGTCGATGAATCGGAGGATTTTACCATCTGTTTTGTGGACGATAATCCCGGCTCTGCGTATTGAGCTTTTTCTTTCATATCCGTCTCCCAAGTTTAATCGTTCTTACGCCACCGGAACTGCTGAAACTTGTCTCGGTTCCAACGACATAGTAAGATTCTTTCCGTCCATACTGCGCATCCCTCAGTTCCACTTTGTAACAGGGTTCGATGTACGGAACGAGCCAGGCGGTAAACGAACCCTCGTAGCCGTCGAAAGCAATCCGTGCGTGGGTATTTTCCGCAACCTTCTGTGCGCCGGCTTCTGAGGTCGAGCCTGCTACAACTGTTTCCTTCACTCCGCCCGACTGTCCGAATTTCTTCGTTTTTTTCTTGCCCTTTGCGTCTATATAAACCACTTCGATTTCGATTTTCTTGTGTGCCAGCGTCATATATTTTAAATCCGCCTTTTCGATATTTCGGGTGAAGTCGAATATCACCGCTTTACGGTTGATTACTTTCGAGTAAGGAGCGTGCAAGTGAAGCACTCCGTCGGCAAAGTAAACGTCGGCTTTTGTTTCCTCCTGTATCTTTTGCAGCACGTCCAAACCATCGGCTTTGAATATCGTAAATTTTTCGTATCTAAAATCAAAGTCGCATTCAATCTTTGCCTTTGATTCCGTCTGCTTTACGACGTAATTAAGCAGGCTTTTCAGACTGACATTTTCAAACTCGGCATTTTTTACCGGCTTGCGAAAGACGTACAGCTCATCTTCACATTCAAGTTTCAGCGAGCCTCCGTCGGTTGAAATGCGATTTAAATAGCCCTTAAATTCCGTTTCAAGCCGATCGTCGTAACCTAAGCGGATTTCCACTGCGTCGCCTTCGGCAATCTTGTCTTCCACCTGCAAGGCTGTGTTGATATGCGTCGCCGGCAAGGTAATTGTTGCCGTATCTGCAAGATTTTCAATACTCTTACTTATCACAACGCTATCAATCGTCCGCAGACGGTATTTTCCAATCTTTACTTCCCAGGTCATTCTGTAAATCATCTTCTTCTTTTGGACTTTTGGACTTTTGGACTTTTGGACGCTTCTAATAGTCTAATAGTCTAATAGTCTAACAGTCCAATAGTCCAATAGTCTAATTAATTATTCAATCAGCAGGTCAAACATGTCATCGGAATAAGCCTTTATAGTGTACATCTGATTTTCAATGCCTTTCGTAAAAGGCAGCGTATAATCAACCACCACTATCCGCCGGATGCCAAAAATCGACAGCAGACGGCTTTCGATTAGCAGCGTTTTTTTTGACTCGCAGTAAATCCGAAGTTTTTTCAAGTCCTCCTCCGGGACGTCCCCGCCGACCATATTGGTAAACGTCCCCGCGATGTTAATTTCGTAATCATCAACGCTCCAAAGCTCTTTTACCGAGCCACGTCGCTCGCCTACGGCTTCCGCTTTTGCCACGTTCCGTCGGGCGACAATGTTTTTGCCCGTTACCGAAATCACCGGGTCGCGTAACGGACTCCACCAGCTCGTTTCGTCCTCGTGTTTCAGCATCATTTTGTCTTGATAAAAATTACCAAGATAAGGCACATCATGGTCTATCAGCGTATCACTTAGATGATTTAGATTGCTGTTTGGCACGAAAGCTACCGGCGCAAATTCTTTTTTCGCCTCACCCTCTTTCTGAACATTTACCGGATGATTAATCCAGTAAGGAGGTAAATTAAAACCCGTTGCAAAATCAAAATATATCATTCTTTTGGACTTTTGGACTGTTAGACTGTTAGACTGTTAGACAGATAATTCATAATTCATAATTAAAAAACTATCCCGCCGCCGTTTCCGCCATTCCAAGCACCTGCATAATTGCCTGTGCCAGGTCGCGTTGCACTGCATCGCGGTTTTCTCCGAATCCTCCGTTAAAGTTTATTTCTTTAATCAGGTCGCCGATAGTGATGTTTATCACAGTATTGCGTTTGCCGCCGGTGGCGATGGCTTCGTTGGTCGAATCGGTAGAACCGTCGCCTTTGGGGTTTGTTTTATTTCCGTTCACCGCCGACGCCAGCGCGGAGTTTACGCCCGTAGCGCCGATAATTTGCTCGTCGGTAATTCCGTAGCGCCCGCCGAGAAACTGTTCAAGAACATGCACTTTTTGCTGATTTTCCAGCATGTCGTTGATCATGTCCCTCCATTTCCCGGCAGATCCGGGAGCGTTAAATTTTTCGCCCCACATCGAATGTCCTGCCGAACCGAACGCTTCCCTCATGACCTGGTCTATCAGAATATTGCTTGCGCCGGAGCTGATCATGCCGGAAGTAAATTTGCCCGACTTGATTTTTTCGTCCACAACGGATTTAACCTTGTCGATTCCGGCATTAATTTGCGCGTCGGTATAGTCCCCGCTGAGGTGTTCCCATAACTTTTGCTCTGCTGCAACTATTTTTTCCTGAGCGCCTTGCGAGGTCTCTTTCAGGCTTTGCAGAGCAATGGAACGCGCCAGCTCGTCGTTGGCTTTTTTGCGTGCCTTTTCCAGTTCCTCCTCGCTTGCCGTTTCCAGATTTATATTTCCGATGAAATCAGGATATTTTTCCTGTATTTCGGCAATTATACTGGCGCGAACGTCGGTGTCTTTGTTGTTTTTCAGCAAAGTAAAAAGCCTGTTCAGTTCGCGCTGTTCGACGCCAATCTTTGCTGCCACGCCGCCCGTGAGTTCGGCAAAGCGCCCCTGCACACTATTGAAGGCTTTAACTGCCTGATATGCACCTACAATAACTGTTGCCGCAAGGCTTAAATACCCCAGCGGATGTTTCAGGAACTTCAAAGCTCCCGAAAACTTTGTCGTTGCCATCTCCGCCATTTTTGTCCACCAGGCTACACCTTTGAGTTTGATAGAGTAAGCCAGCCATACTATCCCCATAAAACCGACATACGGGGCAAGGGTTTTCATCGTCGAAAACAGTCCCAAAAAGGCGTCTGCGGCCGTGCCGATTACCTGCCGAATTGTTGTCATGTGTTTTTCAAAGAACGATATAACACTGTCTATTAAGGCCTGAATCTTTTCAGCCACCGGCGAAAAGGCGCTTTGAGCCAGCCCTGCCAGCTTTCCGACGCGCTCCTGCAAGTCGCCGGCGTTGTTTGCCATTTGTTTGAGCTTGCCCTCCGGCGTTGCCGCCAGAGCCGCGTTTACGCCTCCAACCGATTCGCTGACAACGTCTATCAGCACTGCCAACCGTTTCGACTCCGAGCCGTGTTTCAGTATCTTTTCCTGCGCGTCGTCGAATTTGTAACCATAGCGCGACAGGGCGCCCACTTGCCCGTTCATCACTTTGCCCAGCATCATGGCGATGTTTTGCGCCTGTTCCTGCGATGCGTTCAGCCCGTACTGTTGCGCCAGCATGTCGTTCATCACCGGTATCAAGCCTTCGATGCTTTCTTTTTTTGTTACATACGTCGCCAATTCCTGTGCGCCCGAGAGTTGAACTTCGTCGCCAATCACGCCAAGTTTCTGCTGCGCCGAAGTCAGGCGGAGAATCGCCTCCACTTCGCCGTTTTCCACTCCGATGGTGTTACGCATCACGGCAGCAAGTTTGGTTTCGGCTTCCATTTGCTGCTTGTACATCTCCCTGCCTTCGCCCATATACTGCGTCAGTTTGCGTACACTCATTGCAGCATGTACCAGCGGGTTTTTCCACAAGTTCAGTAGCGGAATCTGCTGTCCGAGTTCTCGAAACCACTGGCTTAACCGTCCACCATTCAGATTTTCCAGATCGCGGATTTGACGTTCCAGATCGCGGATTTCGCGGTTACTTTGACGGATTGCCTCGCGGTTTTCCGCTGGTATCCACTCTCTTTGCGCCCGCAAAGCGGCGATTCGCTGCTGCAAACTGCCCATCGACCGCCCCATGTTTGCCATAGTGCGGTCGGCAGCCAGAACCTGCTGCTGTACTCGCGCCCAAGTATCCAACTGCTGGTCGTTGTTTATCCCAATCCGACGCAATTTGTCATCCAAATTGCCGCCCAGATTGAGTATGTATTCCATCACATTTTCCATTTCCGAAAATTAACTTTACTTTTGCACAAAAATTTTACTATGTTGTGGTTTATACTGATGATAGCCTGCATATTGTTCCGCATATTCGAGAGATGGAGCCATGAAGCAAGGATAAAAAAAATGTTTCCGCAGGAAAAGCCGATAGAAAGAGAACCGGACACAAAGGCCGAAAAAGTCGTTAGAATGATCTTAGGCATTGTATTATGCTCTGTCTGGAGTTATTTAATGATTCGTTGCTCTGATTGACAATCATTTCCTCTTCGCCTCACGTTCTCTTATCCACTTCAATTCGGCCAGAGCCATTGCCCAGTCCTCGTCGCCGAGGCTATCGGGATCGGCAATGTGCATGTAGTAGCGCAGATTAGCGTTTGCAATGCGAACAAAATCACCACGTCCGACCTCGGCAGCCTCTACAACTTTTCCAGCTCGGCCTCCTTTACTTCAATCAGACGGTCGAGGTGAGGAGCCACCGACAGAAACAGAGTATCGTCGGTTCTGATTTCCTCGTCGCCCGTCAGCCAGCACTCGCGAAGAATAACCTCGTTAAATGCCAACGGATTCTGTTTGGCTGCCATTGATGCGTAGCCCAGCGCCTTGCGCGAAGGCGGCTTCAGATAGCACTCGCGTCCATCAACCTCAATACGAAAAATACTGCCATACTGCTTTTTCCATTCTTCAATTTTTGCCTTTGTAGGCTTTTTTTCTATATCCATAACTCTTAATTTTTAATTAAAAACCAGCCTGCGTAGCAGTCCTGGCTCTTGGTTCTTATAATCTTGTATCTAAAATTTACACTGCCATAAACCGTATATCAAGGCAAATGAAAGGGATTGTAACATCCATAAACTTATCGCCCTGTTTAAACTCCATCGCCGCTTCGGTAAACTGTATTCCGTACAGTTTATCGGTTGTCATCACATCGCCTGC
>JAITGD010000003.1 GCA_031280885.1 Prevotellaceae bacterium
GCAGTGAGGTTCGAGCCGAACTCGTAGTTGGAATGTCTGCCCGATTTTACTCCGAAAGCTCCGAGATTCGACAGCGTGTCGGAAAGCACCAGAGTAAATTTGCTCGACACAGGCGATAAGACAAGCGAAAAGTCGGGACAGGGCTTGTAGTCCATACCCAGCGACAGCGTGATATATGCCGGCGACATGAACTTTGAGTTGAACATTGCATCGTCGGTTACGGGATATTTGGCATAACCCTTGTCAAATTGCGACCTGAAATTACCTTGAAGAGTATAATACCAGTTTTTGAACGCCAGATAACCGAACTTTGAGGTAAAATCTATCTTATCGTCAATTTTTCTTCTGTCGGAGCCTTGATATTTCATCCCATAACCCATGATAAGCGTATTTTCCCACAGCAGTTTTTCTTTTTTATAGTTAAGACGCATTGTTGTTCCAACCGTTCCGTCGATACCGTTTGTGCCGCCTGCCGCCCAATCGCTGTACGAAGTTTGGGTAAAATTAAGAGACGTTGAGCCGGTAAATTTCCATGGATTCACTTTCTTGGGCGTTTCAGCCTCTTGCGCACCTGCTTGAACAATGCAAATAAAACTTGATAATACAATCCAAATCAATACTTTTTTCATATCTGTCATATAATTTTGATACGGAACAAAAGTACATGAAAATTTTGAGAATATCCGGCAATCTACCTTCCCTGCTCTTGAATCATCTTTTTCAAACTCGTTTCCCATCTGTTTATTTCAATCCCGTATGCAGCTTTGATTTTTGCTTTGTTCAACACGCTGAACGGCGGACGTTGAGCCGGAGTGGGATAATCTTTGGTTTCGATTGGATTTACTTTGCAGTCCAAACCTTTAAGTTCCATTATCGAACAGGCGAAATCGTACCATGAGCATACTCCTTCGTTGCTGTAATGGTAAATTCCGGCGACAAAATGTTTTTCACCTTTTGCGATTTTGTCTATTATCTGCAATAATGCCGAAGCCAGATCGCCGGCGTATGTTGGAGTTCCTGTCTGGTCGAATACCACGTTCAGTTCGCGTCGTTCGCTGCCAAGACGTATCATGGTTTTAACGAAATTGTTTCCGAATGATGAGTAAAGCCATGCCGTTCGTACAATCATCGACTTTTCGTACCGCAGGGCGACTTTTTCGCCAAGCTCTTTGCTGCGTCCATATTCCGACTGCGGACAGGTGGCGTCGCTTTCCGCGTATGGCATATACGATTTTCCGTCGAAAACATAATCCGTCGA
This sequence comes from Prevotellaceae bacterium, assembly GCA_031280885.1. Classification (GTDB taxonomy): domain Bacteria; phylum Bacteroidota; class Bacteroidia; order Bacteroidales; family UBA932; genus JAIRLF01. The sequence goes on from JAITGD010000003.1 coordinate 1,259, forward strand.
AATGTGAATAAAGTACGCGCCGACTTGCTCCGACGCTTTTGTGAGGTTTTCGACCGCTTCGACATTCAGCAGATGCGCTTTTTCCTTTTCGGTTTCGGCTTTGTCAACGGCAGTGTATGCCGCGCAGTTTATTACAGCGTAGGGCGCACAGGAGCGGATGTAGTTTGCACATGCCGTTTTGTTTGTAATGTCAAGTTCGGCGAGGTCGGTGAAGTCGAAAACGAAGTCGGGATAATTCGCCGAAAATGCTTTCAGTTCGCTGCCTAATTGTCCGTTTGCGCCGGTTACAAGTATCTTCATGAGTTCTTATTTTTTTTAAAGTAAAATGACTGTTGGCGGAGCCAATAAATTATTAAGGTGTAAAGGCAAATGATTTACCCTTACACCCTGCACGTTTTACTCTTTTTACTGAATGTTTTCGTCTTTTTCTTCTTTGTTTTCGTCTTTCTTTTCCACGAAATCGAGCAGGTCTTTTTGTTGGAGCAGATTGTACCACTCGACGAGCTTTTTCATGTGCGAGGGAAAGACCCTGTTTTTGTCGTATTCAGGTATCAGCTCGGTGAAATATGCAATCATTTCTTCCGACGTCGATTTGGAGGATATTGTAGCGCCTCCGTTTTCTTTGTCCCTGATTTTCACAAACACGTCCTGCAAGAGCATGTCATCGTTGTTTGTGAAGATTGTAATGTCCGACAGCGAACTTACTTTTGCCGACTGTGGCAGGCAGGAGCGTTTGCCGGTGAGCAGGCTTTCAACTATGACGCCTTGACGTCCCTGCGACAAGTATTTGTATAAACCCGGATATCCCGAAGCAGATAGAATTTTCTGTAAATCAACTTGCATATAAAAAATATTTTAATCAACATCGGCGCAAAAGTACTAAATAAATTGAAAATTGAAAGTTAGATTGTGTAATCTCGAAAAAATCATCTATATTTGCATCGTACTAAAATGAACGGTTATGAAGAATTTTTCTGATTTTATTGCCGAGATATCCTCGTGGTTATGGGGATATCCGCTTTTGATACTGCTGTTTGGGACGCATATTTTTTTGACGTTCAGGCTGGGTTTCATACAACGACATCTCGGTAAGGCGATTCGTCTTTCGGTTACACGCGACAAGGAATCGCAGGGCGACGTCAGCCAGTTCAGCGCATTGGCGACGGCTCTTGCCGCTACCATAGGAACGGGAAACATCGTAGGCGTAGCAACGGCGATAGAGCTTGGAGGTCCGGGCGCCATTTTGTGGACCTGGATCGCGGGTATTCTGGGTATATCAACGAAATATGCCGAAGGTTTACTCGCCCTGAAATATCGCGTAAAACGCAGCGACGGAAGCATCGCCGGAGGACCAATGTATTATTTGCACTACGGATTGAAAAATAAAAAGGCAGGAAAGATTCTTGGCATCCTGTTCGCCGTCTTTGCTGCTATGGCGGCATTCGGCTTAGGCTCGTCGGCGCAGTCGAACTCAATAAAGGACGCCGTTTTCACAACTTTCGGTTTTGCCGAAGAAACTAATATCTTCGGATTGATTGTGCCTACAAAAATTTTGATTGGCATTGTTTTAGCATTTTTTGTCGGACTGGTAATCGTCGGAGGAATAAAAAGCATTGCCCGCGTAAGCCAAAACGTGGTACCGTTTATGGCATGTTTTTATGTCGCAGGATGTTTATGGATATTGATTGCCGGTTACGAAACCTTGTGGGACAGCATCAAAGTTATATTTTCACAGGCATTTTCGGTTGAGGCGGTTGGAGGAGGCGCCGCAGGTTCCGTGATTATGCTTGCCGCTCGCTACGGCGTTTCCCGAGGCTTGTTTTCCAACGAGTCGGGACTTGGTTCGGCTGCTATTGTAGCTGCCGCTGCACGCACCCGCAACCCTGTTCGACAAGCATTGGTTTCCTCATCGGGAACATTTTGGGATACTGTTGTGATTTGCGCACTTACGGGCTTGATAATAGTAAACACCGGAGCTTACAAATCGGGATTTTCCGGTTTCAATATCACTCGTCAGGCTTTTGCCGAGATACCTTTTGGCGAAATAATGCTTGGCTTTGCGCTTTTGATGTTTGCTTTTACGACGATTATTGGCTGGTCGTATTACGCCGAAAAATCAATCGAATATCTTTTCGGGCGAAAAGCTATTTTGCCGTACAAAGTTGTTTTTCTGGCGATGGTATTTGTCGGCGCTGTTTTCTCGATAAATTTGATTTGGAACTTTGCCGACATCACCAACGGTTTGATGGCTGTACCGAATCTCGTAGCGTTGCTCCTGCTAAGCGGAGTGATAGCCGCCGAAACAAAAAAATATTTGAAAAATAACAATATAAACAAACATTCCGAAGAAAAGATAATCGAACAGTAGTGGGACGGCAATGGGTTTTCCCGCCAATTGGCAAAACGAATCGCTCTGGAAATAAATTTTTAAGACATTTTTATTGCTCCTGCATTTTGTTGTACAATCGTAATAAACAGTACATAAAACTGC
>JAITGD010000196.1 GCA_031280885.1 Prevotellaceae bacterium
CTCCACATTCCGTACCTACGGCACGGTGCTTGGAAGGCGTTTTGCTTTTTCTACCAACATATCGTCCCTAACGGGACGACTTGCCTCAAAAAATAGCACCTCAAACTTTTTTTGAACCAAAAGTCCAACAGTCCAACAGTCCAAAAAAAAGTCTACATATAATATTCTGCTAAATCCAGTATGCCTGAGCGGAGTGCGTATTTTACAGCTTCGTGTACGTTGTTAATTTCGAGTTTTCGGAAAATATTTTTGCGATGCGCATTGATTGTATGAAAGCTAAGATTCTGTTCATGAGCGATTTCTTTCGTTGTTTTGCCAAGAGCAATTTCGCGCAGTACAAGTTTTTCGCTTGCTGTCAGGCGATAATGGTCTTCGTCGGGCGGAACTCCTTCGCGCAGTACTTGTTCGGCCAAATCGCAGAGAAAGACTTCGTCCTTATCAGCTCTTTGCAATGCAAGGGAAATAATTTTGAGCGAATCGGTTTTCATCACCACACTAATTTGAAGATCAGAATGTAAGACCTGTCGCAGAAAACTATTCGACAATTCGTCAGAAAAAAGTATCCATGCCGAGCGCGGATATCGCTGACGGAGATTGATCAATTGCACGTCTGTAAAATCGAACAGCGTATAATCCAGAACTACCACTGCATCTGGCGTTTGCATAAGCTGCTCCATCAATTCCTTTCGCGAAGAACTTATTTTGATTTCGGGAGTATAATGCAGCGCATATCCGAAACGGATTATGCTCAGAAGTCCTTCCCGAGTAATATCCTGATTATCTGCCAAAATAAATGTGCGCATAGTTCTTGGTTTTATTTATCATAAAAAATAGTCCAAAAGTCTAACCGTCCAAAAGTCCAAAAGTCCAAAAGTCCAAAAGTCCAACCGTCCAAAAGTCCAAAAGTCCATTCACGCTCGTGTTCCGTACAGATCGTAATCTTCTGTGGCGATGATTTTTACATCGACGAATTCACCTGGCAGTAGTTTGCCTTCTGCTCGGGGAATCAGCACTTCTCCATCGACTTCGGGCGAATCGTACTCCGTGCGTCCGGTGTAATAGTCGCCCTCCTCGCCGTCGATAATTATTCGGTATTGTTTGCCCATTTTTGCAGAGTTCAGTTCGGCCGATATTTTGTTTTGGATGAGCATGATTTCGTCGGCGCGTTCACGTTTTTGTTTATTACTCAAACTATCGTTAAACTCTCTGGCCGAGTATGTTCCTTCTTCTTCGGAATAAGGAAAAACTCCCAGCCGCTCGAATCGCACTTCGCGTACAAACTGCTTCAGCTCCTCGAACTCTGCTTTTCCCTCGCCCGGATGTCCCACCATCAGCGTGGTTCTCAGGGCAATATCGGGTATTTCGCGCCGTATTTTTTCGATAAAATCATAGCTACCTTTGCGTGTAATGCCTCGTCGCATATTCCTCAGCACCTTGTCGCTAACGTGTTGAAAAGGAACATCAAGATACTTGCAAATCTTCGGATTATCGCGCATTTCGGCAAGCAAGGCCGCAGGAAAACCTGCAGGATAAGCATAATGCAGACGTATGCGTTCTATACCAGCTACTTCGGATATTTCGTGCAGTAGTTCGGCCAGACATTTGCGACGATACAAATCGATGCCGTAGGACGTGCTATCTTGAGCAATCACAAGCAATTCTTTGACCCCTCGCTCGGCGAGTTTGCGAGTTTGATTCAGCAACAATTCCTTCGGCACGGAAACATGTTTACCTCTGATTTTCGGGATGATACAGTAGCTACAATGACGATTGCATCCTTCCGAAATTTTCAGATAGGCGTAATGAGCAGGGCTTACAGCGACGCGCTCGCCGACGAGCGATTCTTTGTAATCGCCTCCGATGGCCTTAACAACGTCCTGAAGTCCTCTTACCCCAAAGAAATCATCTACTTCGGGTATCTCGGCAATCAAATCTTTCTTGTACCGCTCGGCAAGACATCCGAAGACGAAAAGCCGGTCGATTATGCCAGCACGCTTGGCTCGCGCCAGATTCAGTATAGTGTTCACCGATTCTTGTTTAGCCTCGTCGATAAATCCGCAGGTATTCACCACCACTGTTTTTGCCGATTCGTCGTTTGAATCGTGCAGCACCTCGAAATTATTGCCTGTCAATTGTGCCACAAGATATTCTGAATCCACCATATTCTTGGAACATCCGAGAGTTATGATATTTATCTTCCTCTTAGCCATGCGTTTGAAACGAATAAAAAATAATATTTCATAAGGCAAAGATGGGAAAAAACCCGATATGTCATGATTTTACCTTCAACTTCAGAGTTCCTGACATTGACGAAAAACGAAACAAATTGAGCGGCGGTGTAGAGACGCACGCCGTGCGTCTCTGCGAAGGATGTTTGCGGCGGCGTTGTGCGGCGCGATGTAGAGACGCCTTGCGCACAAGGCTCTCCTACGTAATTTGCTTTCCGGATTCATAGCACCTCAAGCTTTTTTTAACCACAAAAACACGGAGTTTTTGTCTCCATGTTTTTGTATTTCTGTGTGTATCAGAAGGTATAGCTCTACTATTCTGGTTTGTGTAATTCTATGGTATCGGGTCGTTTTTGGTGAGTACCCAGTCGTACAATAGCAGACTTCCGTCTGGCATATCATAAGTCTCGTCATAGATGCTCCACCAGTACGGCATAAAGCCTATTACCTTGAAATTAGGAACATCCCCTCCGTCCATAAAAGTAAATACGGGGACGTTTTCGTCTCCGTTCCACTCTCCCACATATCTTAGATTTGTGTCAAAAGAATAGTCTTCTGCGGATGCGGCGGCAAGAAAATAAATATCCCAGTAAATGTCAAAAAAATCGATACAGTCTATCCCTATCAATTGTGAGGAGTTGTTGCGAATGACCAAAGCTCCGTTGGAATATGTTACAATAAAAGGATATTGCTCGTATGGAGTATCGTAAGCATATCCAAAAAAGCCATTATCGGGAATATAGTCCTCAATAGTTGCATAGTAGGTACTGCTTGTTCGCGGCTCTAATTTGAGTGTGGAAACAAACTCGGTGCTTCCGTAGTACATATCGTTTATTAACTTTACCTTGATTGTATATTCGCCCAGCAATTCATTGTAGGTTAGCGTACGATATACTTGCTGGACAGAAACGGTCAATGTTTCCAGGCCGGAAACGATGGTTATAGATCCCTGCCGTCTGGGGTATGCGCTGGGCGGCAAGGCGTCCACTTCCACTTCTAGTACGTTGCCGTCGATGGACAGATGCAGCCAAGCATCGCTTGTGCTTGGTGTAAAATCGAAGTCATTTTCTATGAAGATGAGATATGTTCCACCATCTAACGGGCTGTTGATAAAGCTCCGAGAGACAGAAAATCGCATTGCCGCTTGCTCGACTGTAACCGGAATTGTAACGCCGGCGCAAGTAAGTTCGAGTATTCCCGTGCGTGGACTCAGGCTTTTGTTATCGTCCACTGCAATGACTAAGGAATCCGGCTCCACTGTAACGTGCAGCCAGTCGGCGTCGGTTTCAATACTCAAAGGCGCTTCCTGGCGCATATACGTTTTCAGCGTTATAGCCTTGCAGTCGGTTTCTATTGACGAATTGGGTATGTCAAACACCGCTCCTTTTTGCGAAACCGGCACCAGAATATCCTCAATGCCTTTATACGAGAGAGCTACCATTGCAGTTCGTCCGCTTATTTTCGTGTTTGCCTGCACCGAGACATTCACCATCGAGCCGTCTTTGCTGGCCGAACACCAGAGGTCGCCGGAGACAACTCTCACATTTTCGGGAGGAAGCGATAATTCTATCTGCCCCGAACCTCCTCCGAATTCAAAATACATGTCTGCTTTTAATACTTTCGGAGCGAGGATTTCTTCCGTTTCGTTATTGCATCCGAAGCAAAATACCACAAGCACGGACGCTATTATGTTCAATATTTTTGATTTCATGTTATTGGTTTTTAAATATTATTGTTTTGTCATTACCATATCTCTGTAGAAGTGGTCGTAATCCCACACAAAGAGTTGAAGCGCGTCCAAATCGATCACAACCACCAGCAAACCTACTGCCCCTGCTACTGTGCCGTCGGGTTCGAATCGGATAATAAGATTTGGTCCGCTCAGGTCGTCTACAGCTTCGTAACCGCCTGCAGTTATTCCCAGATTTAATCTGTCCTCGCCCAACCAGGGAACCAGAAGTACTTCATACAGGGGAGAGATTATTAATTCTTGTGGCGGGAATACTAAGACTTTTCTGATACGATCGAATTCCATGACGTACCCAAAATCAGGACTTAATCCTGAAAGGATGTAGGTTTTGCCGCGAGTCTGTGCGCGCACATTGACCGTCCGCATATAAGAGACATATTGCCAGCTACTGTTTAAGCCCACGTATTCGCAGGTGTATGTGCCTTCGTACAAGGAATATTTCGGCGAGGCGTCGGCTCGTATCGAGAGGTTAGAGGCCTCACCCATACCGATGTATGCGTGTTTGCTGACGTCCCATCTGAATTTCGACACTTCGACGCCGGCAATGTTTTCCGTTTGATACAGAGTTATGCCGTCAGGAGTGTAAGCTGCATAAAATGATTTCTCTACGCTGTCGCCAGGCGCAACGGCGTATTTGATATGGTATGCCTCGTGAACTCCCAGATAATATCCGGAGCCGATTTTTTGATTGTCCTTATACACTTCCAGGTCGGAATATGCGTCGAGTACATTTTCCAGCGCACGCACTTCGCTGAGGTACTGTTCCTTAGTCTTATTGCTGATGAAAGGTCGCATCACAACTCGGTTTCCGTAGCGTTTACCTTTGAGAATCACTTCGTCGGCCGAGATTTCGGAAATCAGAAACTCATAATCGCCCTGCTCGCCGTGTATCTTGTCGAATCCCTGCGGTTCTGAAAAATAGTGAAACACAGGATTGTAGGTATCAAAAGTAAGTACAGCTCCCTGTTCCGGAAGCACGCGATAGAGCGAGCGATAAGTGCTGTCGTGGGCAAGTTCGGAAGTAATTCCCACCCATCCGTCGGCGCCAAATTCAAAAATATGGCTCACTCCACCAACTTTTTCATCTCCCACTCCGGCATAGTAATGTACTAACCAGCCATTTGGCGCGCCAACCAATATCTCTGTCGATTCATTCAAGGCAGCCGTCAGCCTGTCGGCAGAAGAAGCGTCGAAGAGGTTTTCGTTCTCTTTCATGCACGAGGCGAGCGCAAGAGCTAAAAGGATATAATATGTTTTTTTCATGTTTTCGTTAATTTAAATTTTGATAATCAAGTGCGTTTATTTCGCGGGAACGTCGCTGGATAATACTTTTGAGATGTTCAATATCGATATTCCAAACCTTTTTCATGTAGTCTTTTACGATGTTGAATTTCTGTTCGATGATTGGTCTTCCCGTGCTTCCGGCCAGCGTCAGCAAGTACTCCCAGATTTCCGGCGGATATGTCAGATACCTCGAGAATGTTTCCACAAAATCGTCGTCGGGAATGTTCATGGCGTACGGGCTTACAAATCCTTTGGTAAAAGCCGTAAGCTCGCTTTGCAAGTACCAGTTGCTTGATACGTAATCGGCTTCTGAAATCAGCTTGAAATTCGGATCGTAGTTCACTGTCTGATGCAGTATATGTCCGAATTCGTGGTGTATAGTGTTGAAATAATCTTCATTAAGCCTTTCAATATCCAAGTTATTGACGTCAATTTCGTTGATCATGAACAAGGTTACTTTCAGTCCTCCTTCGGCCTGTCCCAGAAGATAGGTGCCTTCTGGATTGTATGCACGCGAGCCTATAAGATGAATTATGCGCGGCGAATATTTTCTGGTAAAAGCTATGTCCCGAGCTTCGTCGTAGGCTTCGAACCACAAGTGTTTCACCAATTTGGCCATAACTATGGCCTTGTGATAGTCGGCCGGAGCAAGAGTGTGCGAAAGCGAGGATTCGAAATCTTCCATCCGGTATTTGAACTCTACATTGTACGGATTGAGATAATTATCAATAAGCCAGACGTCAAGCTCGTTTCGCAAAGGCGGAGTAGTGTCGAAGATGCTGTTCGGATTCAGCTCGTCTTCCTTTTGACAGGCGGCGAATAGTCCGCCGAGTAAGCATAGTGCAATTATTATCTTTTTCATATTCGGTAATTTATTCGGATTCATTATTAATTTGTATTTCTCGGATTAGCCGGCAATCCTGCGGCTATTACCGCTGCCGGTAGTTGGAAAGTGCGTCGCAGGTCGTCCTTCGGTAGCACATCTGTTTCGGTAATTCTGTTTCCCACAGTACGTCTTGAAATTTCGACACCGTAACGTCGGATATCGAACCAGCGCAGACCTTCGTGTATAGTTAACATGCGTCGAAGATGCAATATGCAGTGAATGAGATTCTCCTGCACAACTCCACCGGCGAAAACAAAGTCTGGATTCAGCTTCTTTTTTACGGTTGGCGCTGTCGAGGTATAATACGCTGTGCTGGCGTAGAAAGCGACTATATCCTGCCGGCTGACCGGAGATCCCAAAGTAAAAGCCTGCATAAAGATATTCATATCATCCACTGCCTTATCATATTCACCCGTAAGGATATAAGCCTCGGCGCGGCAAAGTAGCGTTTCGTCCGTAGTGAATACCGGCTGCATGGTGTAAACGTAGCCAATGCCTGCCACAGGATCGGTGTATTTAAAATACTCGCCGAGTTTTCGCACGATGATCTTTGGAATTTGAGAACTCCAGAAGACGCCGTATCTGAAAAAAGGCTCGTCGCCAACATAAGACCCCATCGAACCCCAGGGCGTGGGCGATTCCATAGTTTCGGTCGTACTGATGAGCCTGCCGTGACCATATTTGGTTCCGTCGCCACGAGGCCCGTGCAACCATGGCCAGAGTGTTTCCGCACTTATAACCATCAGTGTCGCTTGATTTTCGGGACTGATGAACCAGTCGGGTTGGACATTGTTGTTTGGCGTTAGAGTACCTCCCCTTGCCCAGTCTCTCAATTTGGAGGCCGGATTGCTTCCAAGCACCTCATTTGAGTATGCAATTACCTTGTCGTATTGACGGTAGTAGAGATTGAAACGCGCGGCAAAGGCATAAGCCGCTTCCCGATTGAAATGATATTTAGGTGCATAAGGATATGCCGAATTGTCCACTAAGGGCAAAGCTTCTTCGATGTCGGCGTTTATCATATCATACACTAGGGCCACCGTAAGTCTGTCGTATTGAGGATTTACACTTGTTTCTGGAACCAGGGGATAAGGAACTCCCATATCCTGGTCGGATGTAGCTCCGTAAGGTTTTGCAAAGAGATTGACCAAGACGAACTCGCAGTAGGCGCGGCAAAGCAGAGCTTCGGCTCTTTGTGCATTGGCGCTTTCCGGATTCTCCAATCGTCTGATGGTTTCCAGCACAGCGTTGGCCGCCGCCACTCCGCTGTAGAACGACTGCCATACCAAGTGCGGGCTATCCTCGTCGATGCTGGTGATCTCACCCCATTTATAAATCTGTTCCTGAACCTGTTCTGCTGACCATGCAGTGCCGGATATTTCGTCGGCATTGTCCGAAGCCATTTCTGTCATAACAAAATAACTTGCTTCGGGATAGGCGGAAACCAGCAGTTGTCGAATTTTTTCTTTTGAATCGATTTCTGCTCTATTGTCGGGGCTTTCGTCCAGAAAAGAATTGCACGAGACGGCAAACAAGCCCGCTAAAACGATGAATAAAAATATTTTAACCTTTTTCATATTCGTATTTTATCTAAATTTTAGAATCCTGCTTTTATTGTTAAAGTGAACTGTTTGGGTACGGGAGCCGAAACTCCTCCCGAGCGGAAAAACTCCGGATCCTGTCCGTTGAGTTTTGAGTCGGCGTAAATCAGAAAGAGATTCGTAGCCTGCAATTTCAACGACAGATTGTTACAAACTTTTTCTATCCACTGTTTCGGAAAATCATACGAAAGCGAGATTTCCTTCATGCGAATAAATCCTCCGTCGGCTATACGTGCGTCCGAATAATTATAAGCATTATACAGATAGCTGTATGATAAATAATTAGCGTTATATTCCCTGAGGTCAAGTATAACGGGAATGTTAGTAATTGCCTCGTCGCCGGGCAACGTCCAGCGGTTGGCGAACTCTTTTGGCATGGACGACAAATCGTTGTAGCGAGTTCTGAAAACCGGATCGAGGCGAATCTTGTTCCCGAAAGCGTAAGTAATGAAGACATTCAGACGGAAATTCTTGTACGTAAACACATTCCCGATACCTCCGTTGATGGTTGGTTCCGAAGAGCCTTCGTATTTCACCATATCCAACAGATTTTCAGTTTGTTGAAAATTAATGTCATTGGGAGCAATTCTGTTCCCACGTGAATCGACTATAACAGGCATACCTCTGTCGTTCAGTCCCTTGAAACGGAACGAGAACAAAGCTCTATTTGCATAGCCCTTCATAGCAAATCCATTACCGGAAACCAGATCAATGATACGGGAACTCGATTCAAGCTCAGTTACTTCCGTCTTGTTGTGCGAAAACACAAAGTCGGTACTCCAGCTAAAATCTTTCTTTCTGATATTTTTCGTCGAAAGCGAAAGTTCAATGCCCTGCGACCTCATGGTGGCGATATTCGCAAATTTGTAAATACCGTCATCTTTGCCGCCGCCAATTCCTTGAGTATTAATAAGTCCTATCAGATCATAATTATTGCGAACATACCAATCGGCTGTCAGATTGATGCGATTATCCAGAAAACCGAGGTCGGCGCCGATATTCAACTCATGTTTCTTTTCGTAGGTTAATTCGCTGTTTTCTATATTTTTGATATACATCCCACTTTCGCTCACCCCGGTTGAAGGACGGAAAGGTTTGTAGCTCATAAATATCGGCAGTGAATTGCTTACGTTCCCCGGAGGATTTTCGGCCGTCAAACTGTACGAAGCCTTGAGTGTCAAGTGAGAGAGTACGGATTTGACGACGGCAAAAAACGATTCTTCGTGAGCGTTCCAAGCGCCGGAAATATTCCAGGTGGGCAACCATCGCGAATCCTGCGATTTTCCCAATCGATTCGAACCTTCGTAACGATAAGTCCCTGAAACAGTGTATCGTCCCTTGAACGAATAAGTAGCGTTAGCGAAGAAAGCCGCCGAGCGATTGCGAGTATTTTCTAAACTGTAATAATCGGTATTTCCTTCGATGGATTTTTTGAAGTACTGATAAACATAGAACGGAATTTCGCCCATTTCGTATTGAAGCCCCCAGCCATTGAAAAATGTTCGCTGACGATCGACCGAATTTACCTCCATGCCTCCTGTGAAATTCACAATGTGTTTTTGATCAAACATTTTGTTATAGAACACGCTGGCGCGAAAATCGTATCCCTGCATCTTGTAATCGGTACGCTGATAAATACCACCTTGTGGCAGTACGGTTATCGGCAGCGCGTACGGAAAATCGGGATCGTGGTACAGAAGAGGATTATCTCTCATAATAATTGCATCACCCATAGCACGATAGGCCAGCGCCTGATTCGAGTTGTCTCTCACGTGGTGTTCCTGCGAAGTGGTTTTGTATTTGATGGCTCCCAAAGCCGCAACTTCCAGTTCCGGAAGGATTTTCCATCGCAACTCGCCCTGAAATTTCAAATCGACAACGTTCAAATCCATATCATTATTTTTCAATTCGTCGAGGATATTGAACGGAGCGTAATTGCTGGTATAGAAAGTATTAGGATCCAAGGCTCGCGACGAATTGAGCGCATAACTGTACGGATTGATGTCGAAATCGCGTTTAACCTCTCCGCGAACCACATCCACGTTTTGTCCCAGCGTGCCGGGCGCTTTCTGTTTTCGATACGAAGCGCTGGCTATCAGATTGGCTGTTACGGTTTTCGACACTTTGTGCGAGGCATTCAGATTGGCTGTATAACGTTGGATTTTACTATCTAAATACCATCCCGGATCGTGCATGGCGCTCAGCGAGGCGTACATCGACGATTTGTCGGTACCGCTGGTTATGCTAATCGAATGATTTTGAGAAATTCCCTGCGAAAACAGAACGTCGAACCAATCGGTATTTCGCATCTCTGCTTCGCGCAGATAAGCGTTCTTTGCTTCGGGAGTATTTCGCAAAAGCGGAAGACCCGTTACATCGTCATACGTGTTGATTAACTGATACATCTTGCCGTAAACTCCGCTCTCGGAAGCGCGATAAACGTCGGCAAGATTAAGCCATCCCTTGTTACTCAACTCTTTATAAACTCCCATTTGTTCCTGAGAATTCATAATATTAAAGTTGGAATAGCTTGGAATCAGCCGAGTAGTAAATTCGCCGGTGTACGAAATACTGCTGGTTCCAGCTCGTCCTTTTTTCGTGCTGACCACGATTACGCCGGCCATAGCTCGCGCACCGTAAATGGATGTGGCTGAGCCGTCTTTCAGAATCTGGAAACTCTCGATATCGTCGGCGTTCAAGCCTGCGATAGCCGAACTGATCAGCGTTACCGCGTCGCCCGACGAGAGACCGTCGGCGCTGACATCCACAATATCTTCCATAATCACGCCGTCCACCACCCACAAAGGCTTGGAATTGCCGTAGATAGATGTAGCTCCACGCACGCGAATTTTAGGCGCGGTGCCAAAAGTTCCCGACACGTTTTGCACCGACACACCCGCCGAACGCCCTTCAAGAGCGCGACTTATGTCGGGCAATCCGCCCAGACGCATTGCATCGGCTTTCAGCTGGTCGGTGGCGCCGGTAAACATTCGCTTGTCCATTTGCGAAATCCCCGTAACTACCACTTCTTCAAGCTGCAACGAACCAACCATGAAGACGTTGATTTCCCGTTTGTCGCCAGCGGGTATTTCCTGCGTTTCCATGCCCACAAAAGAAAATACCAAAATGCTTCCCGAAGGAACATTTATGGTGTATTTTCCATCGGGTGTGGTAGTTGTAGCAACGCTTCCACCTTTAACGCTTACGCTCACGCCGGGCAAGCCATTCCTTTCCTCGGCGCTGGTAACCGTTCCGGTAATTCGTACTGTTTGAGCCGTCAAACTGCTGACTCCCAAACATAAAACTCCAATAACTGTTAGAAATTTTTTCATGCATAATTCGATTAGTCAGTAAATACTTATGTTATAAGTGAAATTGCCAAAACCTTCTCCGAAGTCGGCCTCGATTCTGTAATCTGTATAAAAGTGTTGAATCCGATTGAAAATCTGTTCTTTTATCCTCGTCAGAAAGCACTTTGAAAAATAAATGGGGGGGGGGGTAATTCGCACATAATCACATTATTATGCGATTTGTGTGAGATATATTCGGCGTATGCTTCCATTGTCTTTCCGTAATTTTTTTATTAATGTTCGGATGCAAAGGTAAAACTTTTTTTTGATTGTTGGACTGTTGGACTATTTAAAGATCTTATCAGCCGACAATTTTGTTACTTTCCCAAATTGTTCTAAAGCTTTGACATCTACTATTTTTGGATCGCCGACCACAGCTATGGCAACGGGTTTTCCTTTCAGGTATCGAGCGTGAAAGCCTTTTATATCGTCGAAAGTAAGTTTCTCGAAAGCAGCGGTTTCGCTTTTAGCCGGATCGTCGCTGTAGCCACGTTTTTTCCACATTTCGCAAGTTTGACTTTCGTTGCGAAAAGCGGGTTTGGAACTCAAGGCCGTCTGAATGAGATATTCCTTGATTGTCTCGATACGTCCTTCGTATTCAGGAAGTTCATTCAATAGCGAAAGATACAATTTGATAGCGTCCATTGTCTTGTCGCTCTGCGTATTTACTGTTCCAATGAAACAAGAATTTTTATTCTGAACGGGCGGAAAAGCCACATATCCTGCTGTGGAGTATGCCATTGAGTTTTTTTCTCGAATTTCTCGATAAACCACCGAGCCGAAACCTCCACCAAAATATTGATTAAACGCTTTTATATTCACAGCCTTAGAAATGTCGAAAGCTTCTCCTTCGACGAAAAAACGGACGTAGCTCTGTTCGGCTTCGCTAAAAGGAAGGAAATAAATGGTATTTTCGGAATATTTCGCCCTGTCATTCACTATTGGAGAATTGCTTGCTTGCTCGTTTGCCCTCAGTGGCAGATTTTTACTCAGAATTTCGCATGCTTCGTCGAAATCCAGCGTTCCAACATAGTGTATATCTGCGGCATATCCGGTAGCGCGTTGAAATTCGCCGGTCAAGTCTGAGATACTCAAATCGTATATCTTGCTTTCGGATATTCTGTTTATCTGCGCCGATTTTTCGCGATAAAGCATGTATTCGAAAAGCGCATTAATCAGCGCATTAATGTCTTTTTTTTCGAGGAATCTTTCGTTCAAAGTTCCACCTTTTACATTATTGATTTGCTTTTCGTCCAATGCCGGCATAAGTATCTGTCGAGTAAGCAGATTGCAGGCTTCGGCCAAATACTTGTCCACGCCTATTAGCCTTACATACAGATAATCGCCGCTACAGCCGTATGTTGCCGATGCGTTATATTTATTCAGTTCTTCTTTAAATTCTTTTCCGGTAAGTTGCGCCATAATTCCGGCGGTATTCATCAGATTTGCAGCAAGTTTCAATCGCGGCATTTCTTCCGTGCCTATTCCGTAAATCAAAGTCAGAGTAAATATTTCGTTTTCGGTATTTTTTGTATAAAATAAATTCGATAGATCGTTGATTTTCTTACTTTTGATCTTATTAAAATCGATATATTTCGGTTCGTGCTGTTTTACCGGAACGGTGGCGAACCATTTTGCGTATTCCGACTGTGCGCCAGGGAAATTTATCGGGTCGAAGCCAGGTTTTTCGATTTTAGCTTCTTTTTTTGGAGTTCCTTCCTGGACGTTCAACGACCAATAATCGGAACCAAAATATTTTTTTGCCGTATTTTGGATGTCGTCCATGCTTATTGAGGCAACAATATCCTTAAAATTAATAAGTTTTGATATATCGTCATCAGCAATAAAAAGTTCGGTGATTGCTTCGGATACATTGCTGGCATTTTCCAAACTCAAATCGTAATCGTTGCACAATCCGGCCTTTATGTTCTCTACCAGAACGGGATCGACCTCGCCTTTCTTCAATTTTTCCACTTCGTTCATCAGAAGTTTTTCGGTTGATTTGTGCGATTCGTAACGTCTTTGCGCCGGATCGTAGTAAGGTATTGCATGACAGATAATTCGCCCACGGTCGCGAAAATTCATGTTGAATGCGTTTGCCCCCATAACGTCGCCGGATATAGCCAATTTGTCTAACAGTCCGGTACTGTTGCTGTTAGTCAGCAAAGTCAGACAAAAATCCACAAGAATATCGTCGGGACTTCCGGCGCCCGGCCCCTTGAAAGCGAGGAAGGTACTCGGAAACTGTCCGATTTTTGCACTCAATTCCTTGCGTCCTTTGATTTCGGGGTCGGGAATAGTTTTCCGTTCCGGCGCACGTTTGGCGGGCAATCGTCCGAATTTCTTGTTTATCAGCGGAAGAGCTTCTTCGGCCTTTATGTTACCCACAAGTATCAGAGCCATGTTTTCGGGGACATACCAGGTTTCGTAAAACTCTATGAGCTTGCTTAATCGCGGATTTTTCAGATGTTCGCCCTTGCCGATGACCTGTCGGGCGTAGGGCGATTCGGGAAAAATTGATCCATAAAGGAACTTTACCAGCGCGTTACTCGGCTCATCATTTCCCATATTGTATTCTTC
The DNA here is from genome assembly GCA_031280885.1 of Prevotellaceae bacterium. Taxonomy (GTDB): domain Bacteria; phylum Bacteroidota; class Bacteroidia; order Bacteroidales; family UBA932; genus JAIRLF01. The sequence continues at coordinate 13,680 of JAITGD010000196.1, forward strand.
GTAAACCGTTTCAAGCTCAGATTGAAAAGCTCTGAAAACCGGCTTTACCAAACGTGAAGAATATATTTCGAGCCATTTTTCGATTTCCGACGGAGGGAAATAGTTGTGATAATAAGTAACATCGTATGAGGTTCCTGCGTTGAGCGCGCTTCCTCCGAAACTTTCAACTAAGGACGAAAATTCGTTGGATACGCTGTATTTCGATTGTTCGACCGTCAAACGATTGATTTCCAGATTAATTTCCTTCTTTTTGACGGGGTCGGTCGTTTCGGCCATTTCGTCGTATCGAGCAATGATTTGCTCATATATCGGGCGTTCTTTGTTCCAATCAAGAGAACCAATCAGCTCAGTTCCCTTAAACATAAGATGTTCCAAATAATGCGCCAGGCCAGTATATTCCTCCGGATCATCTGCCGCGCCAACCCGCACAGCTATACTGCCGAGGACATTGCTCATGCCGGCGTCTTCCCAGATAAACACATTGAGACCGTTTTTAAGTCGTGCCGATTTCAGCCCCTGAGCCGAAATCAAATTTCCCGTTAAACATATAGCAATCAGCGAGAAAAAAATAATTCTAAAGAACTTCATTTTGGTTCGATTTTAGTATCAATTGTGCAAAGATACAAATTTTGATGAGAGCCAAGATGCTACGCAGTCAATTATGAATTATGAATTGGCTACGCAGGCTGGATTGACAGTCTTTAGCACACCAGATGACACAGATTTTACGGATGCTCACAGATCTTTTTCATCAAACCAATCTGCGTAGCTCTCTTAATTCTTAATTTTTAATTGACTGCGTAGCGTCTTGATTCTTGGTTCCTGCAATCCTGGTTCTAACCAGAATTATCGTAACTTTGCGCCGTCTAAGTGTTAATTTACAGTAAATGACAATAAAACTTCTTCCCGACAATGTCGCGAACCAGATCGCCGCAGGAGAGGTCGTACAACGACCGGCTTCGGTGGTCAAAGAGTTGATGGAAAATGCCGTCGATGCTAAAGCAAGCAAAATAACTTTAGTAATCAAAGACGCCGGAAGGACTCTTATTCAGGTAAGCGACAACGGCTCAGGCATGTCAGACCTCGACGCGCGAATGGCTTTTGAAAGACACGCTACCTCGAAAATCAGCGAAGCTCGTGATCTGGAACGGATTTCTACCTTCGGATTTCGGGGCGAAGCCTTAGCTTCGATTGCTGCCGTTGCCGAAGTGGAACTCAAAACTCGCCGCGAAGACGATGAGCTTGGTACACTGATACTTATACGAGCTTCGACTCTCGTTACGAGTGAATCCTGTCAATGCAGCCCTGGCTCGAACTTCGCCGTAAAGAACCTCTTCTATGCGCTGCCCGCAAGACGCAAGTTCCTGAAATCGGATGCGGTAGAGATGAAACACATAGTCGGCGAATTTCAACGGGTGGCAATATGCAATCCACAAATAGCCTTTACGTTCAATGACAACGGCGAAGAGATATACACCCTTCCTAAAGCAAATCTCAAACAGCGAATAGTGGACATCTTCGGAAAAGGAATGTCTAATATGCTTATAGATACCGGTGTGGATACTACTATAATCAATCTCTCAGGCTTCGTCGGCAAGCCGGAACGGGCGCGACGTAATACCAACGAACAATTTTTCTTCGTCAATAACAGATACTTCCGAAGCCCGTACTTGCAAAAGGCCGTCCAGAAAGCATACGAGCAACTGATGCCTGCCGACGTACATCCATCATTTTTTCTGTATATCGAAATCGATCCAAGCAAAATAGACGTCAATATACATCCGTCGAAAACCGAAATCAAGTTTGATAACGAGCAGGCTATCTGGCAAATAATCAACGCCGCAGTTCGCGAATCACTCTCTCGCTTTGCCATAGCTCCATCGCTCGATTTCGGCAATGAACATGTAATCGATATTCCTGTGCTGACGCGAAATACACAGATAAAAGCTCCCTCTATCAGAACTAACAAAAACTATAATCCGTTCAATAGCAACATAAACACCTTTGAAAGAGAGGAGGTAAGCGGATGGGAAAATCTCTTTGCTAACTTCGACGAAGAAAATAGCAATATCTCGGAACAGAGCGACTTATTCGCCGACAGTCAAAACGAAACCGCGCCCAAAAAATTCCTCCAAATCAAAGGTAAATATATATTGACGTCCGTAAAATCGGGCGTGTTGCTAATCGACATATACCGAGCGCATCAACGTATTTTATACGAGGAATATCTGCACAAAATCGACACGCAGTCCAACATCTCAAACCCCTCGCTATTTGCTCATTCTGTGGAACTTGATACAGCAGATTTTATACTGATGCAAAGCATACTCGAAGGCCTGAAACACATCGGATTCAATATCAGCACAGTCGGCAATAACACCTTAGTATTCCATGCCTATCCGGCAGGCATCGAAAGCGAAGACCCACAGGCAATTACCGAAGAAATGCTTAAGATGCTGCGCGATGAGTTTTTCAACGAATGGACTTTCAAAGAACAAACAGCCCTCTCCATAGCGCGCGTCAAAGCCCTGAAACAGAGACGCACACTCGCCGAAGCCGAAATGCAAAACCTTTTCGACCGCCTATTCGCCTGCGCTACCCCAGATATAAGCGCCGACGGTAAACCAACATTAACAATAATATCAACCGAAGAACTCGAAACAAAACTACTTAAAAATTAAGAGGGATTCAGGATTGCAAGAGCCAAGACAGCTGCGCAGTCAATTAAAAATTAAGAATTAAGAGAACTGCGCAGTCTGGTTTGATGAGAGCGATCTGCGTGTATCCATGAAATTTGCGTCATTTGCAGCACAAAACGACAATCAAACCAGCCTGCGTAGCTCTCTTAATTCTTAATTTTTAATTCTTAATTGCTTGCGTAGCGTCCTGGTTCTTGGCTCCTGCTATCCTGAATCTCTTCAAAATGAAAAAATTTTTTCTTACTGACGCACAGTATTTTACGGCCATAAATGCTGACTCTGGACAAAAATATTTGCATCAGAAGGTATCGATCTCGAAAAAATGACTTACCTTTGCACCGTCAATGGATCTTTCAACGAAAGTTGACATAAACTTTTTCAGGTTTTTAAATTTTTTAAAATGTGGGAGATGCATGTCTAAACAACATGCATCTTTTTTTCGACCCAGTTGCAGGCTAAGGTTCCTGATGGTCTAACAAAGGTTCAAAAAGGTATGAACGGAAATCCAGCACTTTACACTTTGCTCGAAGAGTTACAAATAGACTTCGATTATTACGCTCATCCGGCGGCGCCTACGGTCGAAGAGGCTGCAAAATACTGGAAAGATGTGGATGCAACTCATTGTAAAAATCTCTTCTTCCGCAATCATAAAGGAGATAAGCATTATCTTGTGGTACTGGGATATACGCGGCGGATGGATATTCATTCCATCGAGCGGCAGCTGCATCAGGGTAAGCTTTCGTTTGCTTCGCCGCAAAGGATGTCGAAATATTTGAACGTCAGCCCCGGATCGGTTACTCCGCTTGCTTTGTTCAACGATTCTGAGCGGCATGTCCGACTTTTCCTTGACGATAATCTGCAGAACAGCAGGCGTATAAGTTTCCATCCTTGCATTAATACTGCTTCCTTGGTTATGGATTATACTGATTTTATCCGCTTTATAGAACATTGTGGGAATGAATATGAATATGTACATTTGTACGATAATTTGAATGATGAATGACGCGAGAAAACGAATATAAACGCTTGCTGCCGAGCATAAAATCGCTGCTTGAAGGCGAAAACGACGAAATCGCTAACATGGCCAACATAGCCGCAGTATTGAAGGAAACTTTCGGTTTCTGGTGGGTAGGTTTTTACCGCGTTTTGGGCGACGAATTGTTGCTGGGTCCGTTTCAGGGTCCTGTCGCCTGTACCAGAATAAAATACGGGCGCGGAGTGTGCGGCTCAGCCTGGATGCGCAAAGAGGCGATAATAGTTCCCGATGTTGAACTGTTTGAGGGACATATAGCCTGTAGCGCGGCCTCGAAATCGGAAATAGTTATCCCGCTTTTTTGTAAGGATGAAGTGCTTGGCGTACTCGATATCGATAGTGCGAAACTCAACGACTTCGACGAGGTGGATGAAAAATATTTAACACTAATTGTCAAATGCTTACACTAAGCCATGCAACGTTTTAGCCGCAAATTGCATCATCGTAATTAATCGTATTTTTAATATTAGATACAAGGAAAAAAATGTCTATCGTAAAGAAAATCTATCTGGCAATCATTGCTATTGCCCTAAGCTCCGGATTGTTTGCGCAGAGCATCAGCCTGCACGAATTTAAGAATCACAAAGTTGATCAACTCTCCGACCAACAGATTGCCGACTTCATGGAAAAGTATAAATCGCAAGGCTATACCATTGAACAAGTGGAACAAACATCGCTACAAGGCGGTATGCAACCTGCGGAATGGGCAAAGCTGAAATCACGTATTCAGAATTTGGAAAAAAGCGAGAAATCGCAAGATTATCAAAGTATAAGCCGACAAGAGGTCAAAGAGGAAATCAGGAGCGTCCGACAGGAAACGGCCGAAGAGAAAGCGCCGGAAGAACGACGTGTACCGATTTTCGGCTCCTCGCTGTTCAATCAAAGTAATCTGACTTTTGAACCGAATCTAAAGTTGCCAACGCCTGAAAATTACCAACTTGGCCCCGATGACGAACTTATTATCGACGTCTATGGATATTCTGAAAATACGACGCGCACGAGCGTTACTCCCGAAGGATTTATTCGTATCTCAGGGATAGGTCAGATACAAGTCAATGGTTTGACTATCAATCAAGCAAAGAAGATAATCACAGGAAAACTTGCATCAATATATACAACTATACGTTCTGGCGAAACTTCGGTAAGTATAACGCTGGGTAATATCCGTAGTATCAAAGTGTTGATGGTCGGCGAGGTATATCGTCCCGGAACTTATACTTTGCCTTCGGTAGCTTCGGTATTCAATGCGCTGAACGCCGCCGGAGGTCCAAACAGAAACGGCTCGTTTAGAAAGATTCAAGTGATACGTAATAACCAAACTATTGCAACGGTCGATATCTACGACTTTCTGGTGTCAGGGAATCTGAAAAGCAATGTACGTCTTCAAGATCAAGATATTATAAAGGTTGAGCCATATCAGAAACGAATAGAAATCGAAGGAGAAGTGAAACAAACCGGATATTTCGAGGCGATAAACGACGAAAAACTGTCGGATCTGATAAACTTTGCCGGCGGATTTACTACCAACGCTTATAAGGACAGAATCACCGTTTTCCGCAATACCGACAAGGACAAAAGCGTGGACGACATCTCGTCGAACGAATTTGCTTCTTTGACTTTGCAGGACGGCGACGTGTTTTCGGTGGGTAAACTGCTTGACAGATTTACGAATCGCGTGCAAATAGACGGAGCTGTGTTTCGTCCGGGAACTTACGCTCTTAGTCCGGGACTTACTCTTAAAGGATTGATAGACAAAGCCGACGGGCCACGAGAAGATGCTTTTCCTCACAGAGGAACTATCATTAGAGAAAAGGACGATCTGACGACGGAAGCCCTGGCTTTCAACCTCGCAGGCCTGTTAAACGGAACAGAACAGGACATCCCTCTAAAAAAAGAAGACAAGGTATATATCGCTTCTAAAATAGCGATGCAGGAAAAACGCGAGGTCGAGATATACGGCGAGATTAAGAACGCAGGCACATATTCGTATCACGATAATATGACGCTTAAAGATCTGATTTTTACTTCGGGAGGCTTCAAAGATCGGGCAGAAATAAGCAACGTGGAAGTGTCGCGATTGATTATCGATGCAAAAGAACTGAAAACCGGCGATAAAACTACGGAACAGTTTGTGTTTCCGGTTGATAAGGATTTGAATTTCGACGCGCAAAGCGCCGAATTTCTGCTGAAACCATACGACCAAATCGTAATACGGCCAATATCGGGCTATTCCGAACCGAAAACGGTTATGATAGAAGGCGAAGTGCTGTATCCGGGAAATTATACCATAATTTCCAAACAGGAAAAGATTTCCGACATCGTAAAACGCGCCGGCGGATTCAGTCGATACGCATACATCGAAGGCGCTTACTTGATAAGAACGGCGCAAACGAGCCTCGCCGACGAACAACTGCAACAGGAACTGTTTGAGGGAATAGCAGAGGAAGATCCTATGATAAAATCCGATAAGTTCTTCAACCGAAAGGGAATCGTCGGAATACGTCTGGAAAAAATAATGGACAAACCGGGGTCGAAATGGGATCTGACCCTGCAAGAAGGCGACCTGATACACGTCCCCGGAACCACGCAAACCGTTCAAATAAACGGCGAAGTGCTGATGCCGGCACATGTCAGATTCGACCGCTCGCACTCGTTCTTCGATTATATCGACAACGCGGGAGGCTTCAGCAACAAAGCCATGAAACGAAAAGCCTTTGTGATTTACGCTAACGGAACGGCAAAACCAACCAAGAATTTCCTGTTTTTCAAGAAATATCCCGAAATCAGCCCGGGCGCAAAAATTTATATCCCCCGAAAACCGGAACGCAAAGGCCTGACGGCAGGAGAAGCCATCTCGCTTGGCACTTCGGCAACAACGCTGGCAGCGATAATCATAAGTTTGTTTAGAAAGTAAATCAAAAGGTTATGTCTGAAAATAAGATGCAACAAGGATACGGCAAAGACGACGAAATTTCGTTGAAAGAATTGATTCTGAAGATTAAAGAAATCTGGAGATATTTACTGTCGAAATGGAAAATAATCGTGCCGCTGGGTCTGCTGGGCGGAGGTCTGGGTATAGTATATTCCATTATGAAAGAGCCGGTTTACACCGCCAAACTTTCGTTTTCGGTGATAGAAAAAGAACGAGGAGCAAGCGGACTTGCCGCTCTTGCCGGACAATTCGGCATGAGCGTAGGCGGTGGAGGCGAAAATATATTTTCGGGCGAAAATATCTTAGAATTGATGAAGTCGCGCAATCTTACCGAAAAAACTTTGCTGAAAGAAATAGCTATCGACGGCAAAACATGCAGATTGATAGAATATTATATCTCGCTGAATCCGCCCGACAAAGACGAAGATAAACAGCGAGAAATCATCGGTTTCCCGCTCGGACAGAACCGTGCCGATTTTACCCGCGCACAGGATAGCTTGCTGAATGTGTTGAACCTCGGTATAACGGGAGCAAATCTGTCGGTTTCAAGAATCAACAAAAACGTCAGCATAATAGTCGTTGAGTTCAAAAACAAAAACGAGCTATTTGCCAAGCTTTTCACCGAAATGCTCGTGCAGGAAGTAAGCGATTTTTATGTTCAAACAAAAACGAAAACCACTCGTTCCAATCTTCAGTCGATGGAATTACGCGCCGATTCGCTGAAAATCGCCTACGAAAGAGCTTTGATTGCTCGAGCTGTCATGGCCGACCAAAATGTCAATTCGGCAAAGCAAATCATGGCCGTCGAACAGCAAAAATACCAGACACAGATACAGTTAATGGGTACGGCCTATGCCGAACTTGTGAAAAATGTGGAAATACTGAAGCTGGATTTAGTGCGCGAAACTCCTTTGGTACAAATAATCGACCGACCTATTCTGCCTCTCGAAAGCGGAAAACTCGGCAAAATAAAAGGCGCAATACTCGGCGGATTTCTCGCAGGATTCCTGATTGTCTGTTATTTCATGGCCGTTTATTTCTATCGAGGAATTATGAACGAGAGCCAGGAGAATTAAAGCTTAGTCTGAACTGTGATTTCAGGGTGATTTGATTGATTTTTGTGATTGTTTGTGCCGGCGTTGTGTGGCGCAAGGCCCTCCTACGTGTGTCCCAACAGCGCATCACAAACAAATCACAAAGACCCAGAGTTCCTGACCTATGAGGAAAACAAATGTCACACTTTTCGCCAAAATCACACATTTTCATATTCTTCGGAAGGAAAATTATTTTGCCTTTTGATTCTATTTTTTCCCTTATTTTCTCCCTAAAACTGTGCCATTTTGTTTTCCTCTTGCCTGCCGACTATTTCCCTGTTTTTTATGTATATAGATTTTTTAGGTCAGGAACTCTGAATTTCGATATTCGTATGTTTGTCATTCGTCGTAACTCCGTTGTGATTCCGTTATGATTCCGTTGTGATTCCGTTGTGATTCCGTTATGACTATGTTTATTTTAGGAATGTGAAAAACGCTGTGATTGTTTGCAACGAATTGCTCACCGCGATGTAGAGACGCACGGCGTGCGTCTCCACAACGACACGACCACCGTCCCGTCAGGGACGGAATGTAAAATCAATGATTTTTCAAGTGTCGTACCTGCGGTACTTGTTTCGGATGGTATGACCTGCCTCCTACGACGGTCATTCATAAATCCTCAAACCAGCCTGCGCAGCTAATTCATAATTCATAATTCATCAAGCTGTCTTGGTTCTTGGCTACTGTAATCCTGGTTCCAGAATCTACTTTTTGCTCTTTTTTTCGAGTTCTTTCAGTCGTGCGGCGGCTTTCTTTTCTTGTTCTTTAGCCTTTTTTTCGGCGGCTTTTTGCCTATCGGCTTCTTTCTTTTCGGCGGCTTTTTGTTTATCTTTCAGCTGTTTTTCTTGCTGTTTCAATTTATCGGCGGCTTTCTTTTCGGCGGCAGCTTTTTTAGCGGCAGCTTTCTTTTCTTGTTCTTTAGCTTTTTTTTCGGCGGCGGCCTGTTTAGCTTTTTCTTTGGCCATCAGAGTTTCTGCCTCCCGTTTTTCTTTTGCAGCGGCGGCGTCTCTTTTCTTGACAAAAGCTTCGTTTTTGCTTATCAGCTTGTTAATTTCCGAGACGTCTTTACTTCCAAAGCTTTTTTGATACTCGAAATACTGTTCTTTTGTCAGAGCGGCTTTCAGCATGTCGCTACGTTCTCCGTGGATGTATCCGATAAGTTTGGCATAATTATCGGTACCGATAGCCAAGTCGTTGATCCGCTTATCGGCTTGCGACACAACATTGTAAATCGCTTTTTTCTTTTCATCGTCCAGATCAAGTTTTTTAGCGATCTGGTCGGTTTTTTCCTGCACCGGATTTTCCACCGGTTTAGGGTTAGGTTCGGTTTTTTGCCCCTCGGATATTTGGCGAGGAGCTACGCCGACTCTTTCCGGTTCGGTTCCTCCTTCTTGTGCCGACATTTGCGCAGCATAAAAGACGGGAACTACAAGTAAAAATAACATTTTTTTCATAACCATAAATTTGAATATTTGTGTGTAAATGTGTAAGTTTCAATAATTATTCATTCCCTTACGAAAGTCAAAGGTAAACATTCCGTACAACTACACAATATTAAATTACGTTAAAAGTGAACTATCCTCGAAAGTTCAGTATCTTTGCCGGTCGTAATAAAATGAAAATAAAACAGAATGACAATTATAGAACAACAACTTACAGCACGTATCTTAGTACTCGACGGCGCCACCGGCACCATGTTTCAACGCTTGGGATTGAGTGAAGACGATTTTCGCGGCGAACTTTTCGCTCGACATTCCGTACCGCTCAAAGGCAACTACGATTTGCTTTCGCTCGTCCTGCCCGACGAAGTACGCAAGGTGCATCGCGCGTATCTCGACGCCGGCGCCGACATTATCGAAACCAATACCTTCAATGCGAATCGCATTTCGCAAGCCGATTACTCTCTTGAAAATCATGTATATGAAATGAATCGACAAAGCGCTCGCATAGCTCGCGAGGAGGCTGACAAAGCCGCCGCACTCGATTCGTCGAAACCGCGATTCGTAGCCGGTTCCATCGGGCCGACGAATAAAACAGCATCCATGTCGCCCGAAGTTAACGACCCTGGATACAGAGCAATAAGCTTCGACCAACTTGCCGAAGCATACCTCGAACAGGCGGCGGGCTTGCTCGACGGAGGAGCGGATTTGCTGCTGGTCGAAACGGTTTTCGACACGCTCAACGCCAAAGCCGCTCTCTGTGCAATCGCCCGTTTGCAACGCGAACGCGGAGCGAAAATTCCGGTGATGCTCTCGGCCACCATCACCGACAGCAGCGGACGAACGCTGTCGGGACAAACGACCGAAGCTTTTCTGTATTCCGTCGAGCATTTCGACCTGCTCAGCATCGGAATAAACTGCGCTCTCGGAGCCGACCGGATGAAACCTTATGTGGAACGATTGGCGCAAATTGCTCCATTCTATGTAAGTATGCATCCCAACGCCGGTTTGCCGAATCAGTTTGGCGAATATGACGAAACGCCGGAATCGATGGCCGAAAAAATCGGCGATTTTATCGTCGGCGGAATAGTGAACATCGTCGGCGGATGTTGCGGCACCACGCCCGAACACATCCGCGCGATAGCGAAACTTGCAGCCGAAGCCCGACAGCCGCGCAAAAAAAGCCGGCGAAAGCACGATGAGCTACATCTCTGCGGATTAGACGAACTGACAATACGTCAAGGCATGAATTTCGTAAACATCGGCGAACGCACCAACGTGGCAGGTTCGGCCAAATTCGCACGTTTGATCCGCGAGGGCAAATACGATGAAGCTGTGGAAGTAGCTCGCGAACAGGTCGAAGGCGGCGCTCAGATTATCGACGTAAACATGGACGACGCCATGTTGGATGCCGAAAGCTGCATGACAGCCTTTCTCAATCGTTTAGCCGCCGAACCCGACGTGTCGCGATTGCCCGTGATGATCGATTCGTCGAAATTCAAAGTCGTCGAAGCAGGCTTGAAATGCGTGCAGGGCAAGTGCATAGTCAATTCGATAAGTCTGAAAGAAGGCGAAGAAACTTTCAAAAATCACGCTCGCACGATACGCGACTACGGAGCGGCGGCAGTGGTGATGGCTTTCGACGAAAGAGGTCAGGCCGATACACTTGCGCGAAGAATCGAAATCTGTACGCGAGCATACAAAATCCTTACCGAAGAAGTGAATTTCCCTCCGCAAGATATTATCTTCGACCCGAATATCTTAGCCATAGCCACCGGCATCGAATCACACGACAATTATGCTGTGGATTACATCGAAGCCGTGCGCTACATCAAGGCCAATCTTCCCGGAGCGCGAGTCAGCGGCGGGGTCAGCAATCTATCGTTTTCGTTTCGCGGCAACAATCCCGTCCGCGAGGCCATGCACTCTGTCTTTCTGTATCATGCCATAAAAGCCGGAATGGACATGGGGATAGTCAATGCCGGAATGTTGAAAATTTACGACGATATTCCTTCTGATGAGTTGGAAATCGTTGAAGATGTGGTTCTCAACCGTCGTTCCGATGCAACGGAACGTTTGGTGGAAGCCGCCGAAAAAATGAAAAACGAAGCCTCGAAACAAATAAAGAGTGAGGATTCTTCGGCTTCGGATGAGCGTACTTTGGATGAGCGCATTTCCGACGCTTTGGTCAAAGGAAACGACGCAATCATAACGGGATATATGGATGAGGCTCTATCGGTGTATTCCAGAGCGATAGACATTATCGAAGGCCCCTTGATGAATGGCATGAATCGCGTGGGCGATTTGTTCGGCGAAGGAAAAATGTTTCTTCCGCAGGTGGTGAAAAGCGCCCGCGTGATGAAACGCGCCGTCGCTCGTCTTCAGCCTGTTATCGAACTGCAAAGGACAGACGAGGGAACGAATGCGGGTAAAATATTGTTGGCCACCGTCAAAGGCGATGTTCACGACATCGGCAAAAATATAGTAGCAGTGGTGTTGGCCTGCAACAACTACGAAATCATTGATTTAGGAGTGATGACTCCTGCCGATGAAATCGTACGCACGGCCGTCGAAAAAAAGGTCGATATCGTTGGACTCAGCGGACTTATCACGCCCTCGCTGGAGGAAATGATACACGTGGCCGCAGAAATGGAATTGCACGGCCTGAAAATTCCTCTGCTGATTGGCGGAGCAACCACATCAAAACTACACACAGCCATGAAGATAGCTCCGGTTTACGGCGCTTCGGTGGTTCATGTGAAGGACGCTTCCAAGAGCGTTCCGGTGGCGGGCGCGCTGCTATCGGGCGAAAAAGAAGAATTTGCCGACCGAATCCGCAAAGAATATAGGCAGCTTTGCGATACGTATAATCGAGAACGGCAAGCGGTTCAATACCTTAGCTTGGACGAAGCTCGCGCCGCAGCTTTCGCAATCGACTGGAAGGCCGAGCCTCCCGTAATCGCCGAACATACTTTCCTGTCGGCGTTTACCTCCGAACACAAGTCGAAGGGATGTTGTTGCAATTCGCCCGTTCACAGCGCCGAGCGTGGAAGTATCGCAAACGTCCGTCGATATATCAATTGGGATTTCTTCTTCATGCTGTGGCAGTTGAAGGGACGTTATCCGGCCATTTTCGACAGCCCCGAATACGGCGACGAAGCCCGTAAATTGTGGAATGACGCACAAGTCATGCTCGATCGCATGGAAGGACGAGTGCAAACTCGCGCGGTCTGGGGCATATTTCCGGCCAATTCGGTGGGCGACGACATAGAGACTTATGCCGACGAAAGCCGCAATCGAACCGTTCAAGTATTTCGTAATCTTCGTTCTCAGCTCAAACGTGCAAACTTTCCGAACACTTGTCTGTCGGATTTCATTGCGCCAAAATCGTCGGGATTGAAGGATTATCTCGGCGCTTTCGTGGTGAGCGCGGGCTTCGGCGTGGACGCCATGGTGAAAGAGTTTCAGGCCGCCGGCGACGATTATTCGGCTATTCTGGTGAAGGCTCTCGCCGACCGTCTTGCAGAGGCTTACGCCGAAATCGCTCACGAAGAAATCCGCAAATGCTGGGGCTTCGGTAAAAACGAAAATCTCACTTTGGATGAGATGTTAAAAGAAGATTATCAGGGCATACGACCTGCGCACGGCTATCCGGCCTGCCCCGACCACAGCGAGAAACGCACGCTTTTCGCTCTGCTCGACGCCGAAAAAAACACGGGCGTCAGCCTAACCGAAAGTTGCATGATGGAACCGGCGGCCACAGTCTCGGCTTTGGTATTTGCACATCCGCGCAGTTACTATTTTCGTGTCGATAAGCTTGGCCGCGACCAGATTGAGGATTACGCTCGACGCAAAGGCATCGACATGCAAGAAGCCGAAAAGAATCTGAAAAATCTTTTGGACGTTCCGTCCTGACTTTTGGACGTTCCGTCCTGACTTTTGGACGTTCCGTCCTGACTTTTGGACGTTCCGTCCTGACTTTTGGACTTTTGGACTGTTAGACGGTTGGACTTTTGGACGGTCTATAGATGTGAAGCTCCGCTCGGCGTAGCGTCTAACAGTCCAACAGTCTAACAGTCTAACAGTCTAACAGTCTAACAGTCCAACAGTCCAACAGTCTAACAGTCCAACAGTCTAACAGTCCAACAGTCCAACAGTCCAACAGTCCAACAGTCTAACAGTCTAACAGTCCAACAGTCCAACAGTCCAACAGTCCAACAGTCCAACAGTCCAACAGTCCAACAGTCCAACAGTCCAACAGTCCAACAGTCCAACAGTCCAACAGTCCAACAGTCTAACAGTCTAACAGTCTAACAGTCTAACAGTCCAATAGTCTAATAGTCCAACAGTCTAACAGTCTAACAGTCTAACAGTCTCAGAGTTCCTGACCTATGAGGAAAACAAATGTCACACTTTTCAGAAAAATCACATTCTTCGGAAGGAAAATTATTTTGTTCCGACAACGAAAAACAGAGTCAGACCGGAAGAAGGGAAAACGGTTTGGGTCTGATTAAGAACCTCGCACAATTTTTCGAGAACAGCGTCTTCATGCCGGTGATTGGTTCGATGTATTTTTCCGGACTGATGAAGACGGGCTATTTCATTTACTGTCGATTCGTTGAGTACGCGAGGTTTTGATTTGCCGCGGGCTGGAAATTTTTACTGTTATTTCTTTGCAAAAGTAACGGTTTTATCCGACACAAACCATTTTTGGAGACTTTTGCCATACATAAATTCTGTCTCCGCATTTTATTTCGTCTAATTTGGCATTAAAGCAAGCCCTCTTAATTTGCCTTTTGATTCTATTTTTTCCTTATTTTCTCCCTAAAACTGTGCCATTTTGTTTTCCTCTTGACTGCCGACTATTTCCCTGTTTTATATGTATATAGATTTTTTAGGTCAGGAACTCTGAGCTTGAAGATCGTCTTCACCCCCGGCGTCGAACTGAAAAAGTAGCTGGGTAATATTCATTTCGAGATGGCAATCTCCGGCGAAGAATCGTAATATTAATACGTTTACATGCTTTGATTTTTCTTATACGAAATAAAATTCGTAATTTTGCAGCGAATTTTACTTACAGGAAAAATGAAAACAATAAATTACATCCCGCGAAATATCTATTTCGAACGCATTCGCCCTTTTATCGGCACACAAATGATAAAAGTCATCGTCGGACAAAGGCGCGTAGGCAAAAGCTTTTTGCTCTTTCAGCTGATGGACGAAATCGGCAAAATGTTTCCCAAAGCCGACCTGATGTATATCAACAAGGAACTTTATGAGTTCGATGCGATAAAAAACCATGCGGATTTGGCAGATTACGTGAAGGCGAAACGACGAAATAAAAAGGAAAAATGTTTTCTTTTCATTGACGAGATTCAGGATATTTCGGAATTTGAGCGGGCTTTGCGTAGCTTTTTTGCCGAAGGCGATTACGATATTTACTGCACGGGCAGCAATGCCAATCTGCTTTCGGGCGAGCCGACAAGTTATTTAAGCGGGCGATATGTGGAGTTTAAGGTTTTCGGACTGTGTTATGCAGAGTTTTTGCAGTTCCACAAGCTGACCGACAGCGACGACAGTTTCGCAAAATACTATCGTTTCGGCGGTTTGCCATACCTGAAAAATCTTCCGCTCGAAGACAGCTTTGTCAATGAGTATCTCCGCAATATCTACAACACAAT
>JAITGD010000110.1 GCA_031280885.1 Prevotellaceae bacterium
TTTTTCTGTACCTTTGCACATAGTTGTAAATTCGTTTTTAACAGTACAAAATTACAACTTTTAGGCGATGGCTAAAACTGTCGCCTTTTTTAGTCAAAATTTTTGTCGGTTAGTAGTGAATTAAAAATTAAGAATTAAGAGAGCTACGCAGGCTGGATTGATAGTTGTTTTGCACGCAGATGCCGCAGATTTTACGGACGCACGCAGATTTTTTTCATCCAACCAGCCTGCGCATGTTACGTCCTATTACGTCCTGAAAAAAATGGACACATTCTCCTGACTTTGACAATGCAGCACCAGGGAATAATACTTTCTGCCTTTTGCTTTTTGCTTTTTGCTTTTTGCTTTCTGCTTTTTGCTTTCTGCCTTCTGCTTCTACATGAATTTTCGTACTTTTGCGACGTATTATATATAAGGATAAAGTGGGAGGAATTTACATTCACATACCGTTTTGCAAGCGACGTTGTTCGTATTGCGATTTTTATTCGGTTGGTTCTCTTGAACGCCGCCACGAATTGCTGGAATGTCTTCATCGCGAGCTTGAGCTGCGAGCGGCTTCTGCTGATGGCGGCGGCACGCCTACGGTGTACAGTCCATCCGAACTACAATCGCTTGCCGACACGGTTAAGCGGCTGCGGATGGTGCGATGTATCGAAGAATACACCGTCGAGGCAAATCCCGACGATTTGTTGAACGATAATTACTTAGCCGATTTACGTTCCACCGAAGCCCGGCGATTAAGCATAGGAATACAGTCGTTTATCGACCGTGATTTGCTTTTGATGAAGCGTCGTCATACGGGCGACGAAGCCGAGATTTCCGTCCGAAAAGCTCAAAAAGCGGGCTTCGAGAACATCAGTATTGATTTGATTTATGGTTTTCCGGGGATGAGTCTTTCCGAGTGGGGCGACAATCTCAATCGGGCGCTTGCGCTTGGAGTGCAGCATGTTTCGGCATATCATCTGACGATTGAAAACGGCACTTTGCTCGGCCTGCGCGTCAAACGGGGAGAATTAATTCCGATTGACGAGGACGCAAGCGCCGAACAGTATCTTCTGCTTATCGACACAATGCGTGCAAATGGTTTCAGGCAATATGAGGCTTCAAATTTTGCTTTGCCCGGTTACGAATCGCGTCATAATTCCTCTTATTGGCGTCGAGAAGCGTACCTCGGCGTCGGCCCTTCGGCTCATGGATACGATGGATTCTACTTGCGTCGTAAAAACGAAGCAAATCTTATACGTTATATTGAGGCTATTCGCGAGAATCGTATTCCGGAAGAAGTCGAAATCCTTTCAGAAATTGACCTGTATAACGAGCGCGTTATGACTTCCCTGCGTACCGATTTGGGATTGGATACCAAAACGCTGCCGGCAAATTTTGCTCACAGTTTTATTAGCAAATCCCGCCGCTACTTACGGCTTGGCCTGCTGCAAGAACACGACGGAGTGTATTCCATTCCCTCAAAACATCTGTTTGTGATGGACGGAATAATCGCAGATTTGTTTATGAATTATGAATTATGAATTATGAATTATGAATTAGCTGCGCAGGCTGGATTGATAGTCGTTTTGCACGAAGATGACGCAGATTTTACGGATGCACGCAGATCTTTTTTATCAAGCCAGCCTGCGTAGCGTCTTGGCTCTTGGTTCTTGAAATCCTGAATCTTTATGAATTAAGAATTTATTTCTAATTTTGCCGTGTATTTAGATGTAGTAATTCGGACATCATAAATTTTAAATTCAATTATCATGAAAAAAAGTATTTTAGTAATGGCCGTAGCATTTACGGCAACAATGTTTGCCTCGTGTTGTGGAAACACTTGCAACAAAGAAGAGCAGAAAGCCGCCGAACCTGCGGCAGCTGTCAAACTTGTAGTTACGGCTACAATTAACATTCCGGCCGACAAGGTGGAAGAGTTCAAGTTAGCCACCGACAGTTTAATCATCAACAGTCGCGCCGAAGAGGGATGCCTCAGTTACTCGCTGTATCAAAGCGCCAGCGAAGCTAATTGTTTTTTCTTTTTCGAGGAATGGAAAGATCAGGCGGCTATAGACGCGCATTTTGCTACGCCTCATTTTCAAAGTTTTGGAAAACTTCTTGAAGAAACAGGCGCCGAAACTTTGATTAAGACACTCGAAGTGTCTGCTGAAAAGTAGGCCGGTTAGAATTGTTAAACGAAAAAAGCCGCTCGAAAGAGCGGCTTTTGTTTTTCGATATTTATAATCGAAACAAATGAAGATTTTAATCGTTCAGCGAAAAACGGACGAATCCGATTATTTTCACTTCGGGGTCGATGCTTTTTAGATATTGCGCCACCGACACTTTTGAGTCCTTAATAAAAGCTTGTTCATTCAAAGTGCTTTCCTTGAAAAATTTATTAAGTTTACCTTCGGCGATTTTATCGAGCATGTTTTCCGGTTTACCTTCCTGACGCGCTTGTTCTCGACCGATTTGCATTTCTCTGTCGATAACGTTTTGCGGGCAGTCGTCTTTTGTAACCGACACCGGCGCCATTGCAGCAACTTGCATTGCAACGTCTTCGCTTACTTCGGCGGGAATTTGCTTATTGAAAGCCACTACCGTAGCCAGCTTGTTATTCATGTGAATATACGAGGCGAGATATTGACCTTCGATTTTGCCATAAAAGCAAATCACATGTTTTTCGCCGCTTTTTCCGGTTTGATTGCTGACCAGCTCTGCTACTGTGAAATTATCGATTTTGAGAGCGTTCAAAGCTTCGGTATCTGCGGGCAGATTTGCAACGGTAACATCGGCTATTTTGCCGGCCAGGGTTTGAAATTCTTCGTTTTTGGCCACAAAATCGGTTTCACAACCCAGCGCCACGACGATACCGTTTTTTCCGTCGCTCGAGATTTTTGCAATCACCGAGCCTTCGGTAGTTTCGCGGTCGGCGCGTTTTGCTGCCACCAATTTGCCTTTTTCGCGGATTATTTCCTGAGCGCGGTCGTAATCGCCTTCTGCTTCGATTAAAGCGTTTTTGCAATCCATCATACCTGCTCCGGTCATTTTTCTGAGTTTAGCTACCTCAGTTGCTTTTACTTCTATTGCCATTATGTATAATAATTTTAATGATTCGACAGGGGCTTATTCGGCGTTATTTTCTTGCTTTTCTGCGCTTTTATTTTCGGTTCGAGGCCTTTGAGCTCCCGAATCGTCCTTACGCGCTTTGCGTGCTCTTGTACGTCGAGCGGGGATATTTGCATCCTTACCGCTGCTGTTTTCGCTTGTCGTTGGAACGTCTTTTTCCTTATCGAGCTTGCGTTCGGAGATACCATCACGTACAGCGCTGCACATTAAATCGATGATAAGTTCGATAGATTTTGTTGCATCGTCGTTTGCCGGAATCACATAATCGATGTCGGTAGGATCACAACAAGTATCAACCATTGCGATTATCGGAATATTCAAACGTTTAGCTTCTCGAACCGCGTTTGCTTCTTTCTGCACATCGACGATAAAAAGCGCTGAGGGCAAGCGTGAAAGGTCGGCAATTGAACCTAAGTTTTTCTCCAACTTTGCACGCTGACGTGTGATTTGAAGGCGTTCGCGTTTCGACAGAGTTTCAAAAGTTCCGTCCACCATCATTTTATCGATGGATTGCATTTTTTTCACCGCCTTGCGTATAGTGGGGAAATTTGTTAGCATACCTCCCGGCCAGCGCTCTGTTACGTAAGGCATGCCTGTGGTTTTTACTTTTTCGGACACAATGTCCTTCGCCTGTTTTTTAGTGGCTACGAACAGTATTTTGCGTCCCGAGCGCGATATTTGCCGCAATACATTAGCGGCTTCATCTATTTTTACAACGGTCTTGTGCAGATCTATAATATGTATTCCGTTTTTTTCCATGAATATATATGGAGCCATCTTGGGGTTCCATTTTCTCTTCATGTGTCCGAAATGAACACCTGCATCAAGCAAATCCTGGAATGTTGTTCTTGACATTTTTAATTTGTTTTTAATTTGTTTTAAACTATTTACGTTTAACTCTTTTCATCAACCTTTATCGTAACGGCTTTTTACAGCCGGTCGAAAAAGTTTTCCACAACCGAGCATCGCCATGTTCTCGACCTGTTTTTAAGGTTTTTTTGTGATTGGCAATTGGAACGTGCCGTTCGGAATTTTTCTTGATAATCCGTAACGGCTCAAATTCTTCGACTCGGGTTGCGCTTCCATCAGCTTGTGCAATTAGCGTTTGCTGAATTGGAATCTTCTGCGTGCTCCCGGTTGCCCCGGTTTTTTACGTTCTACTTCGCGCGAATCGCGGGTCAAAAAGCCATTAGCTTTCAGAGCTGGGCGAAAAGCTTCCGGGTCGATTTTGCACAATGCGCGTGCTATTCCCAGACGCAGAGCCTCTGCCTGTCCTTTGATTCCACCTCCATCCAGATTCACCTTGATATTATAATTACCAAGATTATCGGTAAGGCTGAGCGGCTGTTTTACCACAAATTGCAACAGCTCCGAAGGAAAATATACTTCCATCGGGCGACCATTGACGGTGATATTGCCGGCTCCGGGCGAAACATAAACGCGAGCGACGGCTGTTTTTCTTCTTCCAAGTGCATTAATTACTTCCATCGTCGATTTAAATTTCGTTTAATGTTATTTGCTTAGGCTGCTGAGCTTCGTGAGGATGTTCACTTCCTGTATATACATACAGATTGTGAAAAATCCTGGCTCCGAGCCTGTTCTTCGGAAGCATGCCCCTGACAGCTTCTTCTACTACAGCGAAAGGTTTACGGCGCAACATCTCGCGCACAGGGGTAATCCTTTGCCCGCCTGGATAGCCGGTGTGACGTACGTACACCTTCTGATCCATTTTCCTCCCCGTCAATCTCACCTTGTCGGCATTGACAACTATGACGTTATCTCCACAATCGACGTGAGGAGTATAGTCGGGTTTGTTCTTACCGCGCAGGATCAAAGCCACACGCGAAGCAAGACGTCCCAACACCAAATCTGTGGCGTCAATAACATACCACTCTTTCTTTACTGTGGTTGCATTGGCCGACACTGTTTTGTAACTTAAAGTGTTCACTTTACCTCAATTACTTTTTAGTTAATACTTGTTATAAAATAATTTAACGATCCTAATTCCGCTATTTGCGGGCTGCAAAGGTAATTATTTTTTGTGAATTGATACTCTGAAACAAAATTCTGGCGAAATATTAAATTGAGGTGCTAAGATTTTACATTTTGATTTCAAATTATTCGGATGTAGGGGGGCAAGGCGCGCCTTGCCCCTACGCGATAAATAATCCTCGTTGTGGAACCCCTGACGGGGTTCGGGGTCTGTGCCGTACATTGTTTTCTATTGATATTAATGCCCTACGGGCAATTCGGACAATCAATCTTGTCGAATCCTGATGCCCGTAGGGCATCAATATCAATAGAAAATCACGCCACAACGTACACACCGAACCCC
>JAITGD010000153.1 GCA_031280885.1 Prevotellaceae bacterium
GGAGTTTCTGTCAGCGTAATGTCGAGAGCCGAACCCGTGCCTGAGGCCGAACCTACGGCCACGCCGCCGGTAGAAGCAGTATATACATTATAATCAACGCCTGATACTGATGAGGCCAGATGAATCACCGGAGCGGATCCGTTGCAGATTGCCGCCGCCGTCAAAGCCGGAACCGTCGGACGAGTGGTTACGGGGATGGCAACAGCGGTGCGTGGCGACGAAGGGCAAACTCCATTGAACGATTCGACGTAATACGTTGTGTTTGCGCTGAGATTGCCCGTGCAGGCTATGTTTATCGTCCCGCCCGTGCCTGCTGCCGAACCAACATTCGTCCCGCCCGTGAGAGCGTTCCAAACCCTGTATGTAAGCGCCGCATTGGTGTTTGCCACCCTTACTGTGGGCGCGGTGTTCTGGCAAATGGCTGCCGCCGACAAATCCGAAGCAGGAATAGCCGTCGGAACAGGCAGCACGGTAAACTCTGTGATAACGTCCTTGGTTTGATTGTACGAATCGGTGATATGCAGCCTGATTCGGTGCGTGCCGAGCAGTCCGTCTATGGGCATAGTCCATTCCAGCAGGTCGCGGGCGGGCATGTATTCCGTTTCTCCTGCCCCGCCCGGGCCGCCTATATACCATTTCAGACGACCGGCAGCCGTACCTAAAGGATACTGTATGCTGGCACGGAAAGTAAAGGGAGCGTTGCAGTAGCTTTGGCCGTTTGCATCCTGAAAATGTATTTCCGCCGGAAAGTTGGGGCTGTTGATGTAAAAAGCAGGGTCGAGCTGCCGAGCCGAAGCAGCTGCCATGTAATAGTATGATTCATCGTTACCCAACCCATAGCCCAGTATCATCAGTCCGTTGGGATTTCGAAACTCGTATGAGGCGGCAACATTGTCTGCTAAGGGCATAGAATAGTATGAATAGCCCGAAGCTGTGTTCGTTGTCCAAGTAGTTCCCAGCCCGTGAAATGGCCCCCCCGACTCAGAAACCTCAGTTGCAGCTCTGTGAGCAGTAGGCGCTATTACCATGGCATAGTGAATTCTCAATACGGATGTGTTGATGGCAATGAAAGGAGCCATCAGAGTGTGAGCTACGCTTTGTTGAATTGGCGGAATCCATGCCATTGCAGGGTCTCCGCGGGCATCTCCTACCAAATTGAAAATGTCTGCCCCCATCAAATAAGCGCCCACAGCCACCGGCCTGTTGGCAACGATATAACAACCGTTGTTTGCC
Organism: Prevotellaceae bacterium; assembly: GCA_031280885.1. Classification (GTDB taxonomy): domain Bacteria; phylum Bacteroidota; class Bacteroidia; order Bacteroidales; family UBA932; genus JAIRLF01. The sequence goes on from JAITGD010000153.1 coordinate 1,234, forward strand.
TGATTGATTTCGAGTTCAACGAATTGTCCTGCGGTCAAATTCAACGACCCGCTTATAACTGTGCCTCCTGTTTGGTTGATCGTTGTGTTCTGTGAGGCAATGATTCTCACTCTATCCCTTCCTCTGTTTGTAACAGGTACAAGAAAATTATTGCCCCACAATGGCACAGGCACCAACTGTTGGTATAAACAATCGCAAAAAGGAGTACCATTGGGTACTGTGACGCATCCGTTAGTAGTAAAATATGCAATAGGTCTGTTGCTGATAATATGTCTGCCTGTATTATCAACGCCCGTTCCGAAAAATCTACTGTAAACCTGTCCGGCATTAAGGTTAACATTTGTTCCTGCATCATTTATTACTGTTCCGTTTTCCGTAGCTACTATGCAAAGACCATCTCCCTGTCCGTTTACGCCTTGATATGACATGTGATAGTAATCAGTCCCCAAATTGTTGGTAGGCAAAATGTTTGTAGCGTCGGTAGTTGCCCGCTCTATATTGATGGCAAACAGAGCAATATTGTGATTACTTGTTACATGCAGCGAGTTCCATGAGGTTGCCGAGGTCGGATTATATACTGCCGCCTTTTCGGTGGCGTTCAATGAAAGGGTATGTACTGCTCCCGCGGCGACATTAATGGTTCTGTTAAGTGCCGTATTTGCAGTGAAAAATAAATTCACCTGCGTAGTTTCTGAGGCCACAAATCTCAACTGTAATGTACTGCCATTAAGGTAATTATTTCCGAATGTCAGCCAGAAATCGTCGCCCAGAGTTGTAAACTGCCCCTGCCCCTGCAAAGCGCAGGGTGAAAAAATGGCGCAAAGAATCGATATGTATATGTAGATATACAAGCATTTTAGCTTCTTCATGATATTTAAACTAATTTATTTTGCTTTTATCACATATCGTTCTTCGGCGCGTCGCACACCGTTGATGGTGTAGCTTATATCGTTGCGCAGCAGGATTTTTCCCTGCGGACTAAGTTCCATGCGATACTCTTCGCCATGCGTTGGGAAATTGACTTTCAATATTCCTTCTAAGGCAAAGGTTCCGGTTTCGCTGCCCTCGGCATATTCAAAAGTGATTTTGCCGCCGGGTTCTATGATTATTTTCTTTGGTTTGCGTTTGAAAGTTTTAACCGTGTCGGCCGGAACTGCGTTCAATTGCATCATGCCGTCAACGATTTTGCTCACAAGAATGGAATCGATCACCCAGGTTTTTTCGAGGGCCGAAGGGTTAATCCCCGCAAGCGCCGCACCGGAAGATCCGGCAGCCGTCTGCGCCGCCACAGTAAAGCCCGTCAATAAACAGGCAATCAAAAATAAGGATTTCTTTTTCATGAAATTTGTTTTGTTAATTAATTGTTTTGTTGTTGATTGATTATGTTGTATTAATGCGTCAATGTTTTATTATTGTCGGAAAACCTCATTTAAAATGACATGTAGAGACGGGGCGCGCCCCGTCTCTACATGGGAAATAATATATTTAGCAGCTACTGAGCTTGTTTTGTTTATAAAATAAGGTAAAAATGAGGTTTTCGGGCAAATGATATGCGTAGATTTAAATGCGCCGGTAAAACCCTTATTTTGGCAAGTTTCCTTAGTAAGTGTTACGGGATAATCCGACAGTTTTTTACCACAAAGTTCACAAAGGTGGCGCAAAGGGCGCAAAGGCTTCGCGTCTTTTGCGGAGTCTTTTTGCCACACAGAACTTGTGCTCTTTGTGAAACCTTTGTGCCCTTTGTGGTAAAAAACAGAGGAGGCCTTGAGAAATAAGGGTTTTTTCATTGAAAATCTATAGTATGATGATTTTTAATGCGTCAGTGATTTGTTGTTCGTGCTGTCAAAACCAGGTATATTGCCAATTTTTAGCGGCACAAATGCTCGACATTCCTGCGTGATGTATGTTTGATGTGTGTATATGCCCTGCCAAGGGTAAACCTGAACGGTCGGGTAAACTCTGTGCAAAATTAGTTAAGGCGCCCGGCGACGGCTCTGCGCCACGGAGCATTATTGTTCGCAATAGAGTGTTCTGAGAAATATCCAAGGTAGGGGTTACGGCAAGATCACACCATAAAGTAGTTAATAAAGTATTTGCGGAAATGTCCAACGAAGCAAGTTGATTATACCAGCACATTAAATAATCGAGATTAACATTCTTAGAAACATCTAATGTAGTGAGCAAATTACCCACACAACTCATTTCGGTTAATGAATCACTTTCAGGGAGAATTAATGATGATAATTGATTAGACTGACAAAATAAACGTTTCAGATTTATATTATGAGAACAATCCAATGAAGAAAGCAAGTTGCTGTCACAATATACTTCGGTCAATAAAGCGCTTTCAGGAAGGATTAATGACGACAATTGATTATACGGGCACTGTAAACGAGTAAGATTGACATTCTGAGAGAGATTTAAGGAGGTAAGAGGAGTATTTAAACATTCCAAATCCGTCAATAGAATATTTTGCGTCAGATTCAGCGATGAAAATTGGGTATTAGAACACTGTAATTTCGTGAGATTTACATTTTGAGAAAGATTTAATGAGGTGAGAGGGTTGTTATTACATTCCAAAACGCTCAATAAGGTATTTTGTGTAAGATTCAGCGACGAAAGCTGATTCCATGCACATCGCAAATGAGTTAGATTAACATTTTGAGAAAGATCCAATGTGGTCAATGAAGTACCGCTACAGTCCAAAACGATCAGTGCAGTATTATTGCTAACATCCAAAGAAGAAAGATCATTTGCATAGCACATCAAATGAGTAAGATTGGTGTTTTTGGAAACATCCAATGAATCTAATCCGGTATCCAATACAAGTTTTATTAGTGCGTCATTGTCGCCAAAAAACTTGATTATATATTTCGTGTCGGTTGAATATGGATAGTTATGGTCTAAAGTCAGAAAAGCAAGAGAATCTCCACAAGTGAAAGCCTCTGTTGTTCCGTCTCCCCAATCCACTGTTATGTCTTTTACAATACCAACTTGTATTATGAAGCCGGCACCAGCGCACTTTGGTGTTCTAAACGTAACAATTGCGCCATCGTCGCAGGCGCTTTTTGGGTATAATTGAGCGATAAAAGCAGCATCGCCGTCGGAAAGTTCGTAATTAAAATACCTTTCGCCTTTGCTGGCGTATCTTACGGGTATGCTCCACACCATAATAGATTGCGGGTCGCGTGTTTGCGACTGAATGACGTCGGCGGCGGCGAGATTGTTGTACACATACTTTTTCAGCTCGCTCCAGGGGATGTCGGTGATATTGTTTTCCCAAAACTCGCGTGCCAAAGTCTCGTTGCGCCAGGGGTTAAAGCCCACGTATCGATATTCGAGTTCCAGCCCCAGCACCATACCGAAGACACGCAGCACATCGCCTCGGCGTTCCGTTTCGGAGATTTCCTCTGCGGGGTCGTCGGTGAAATATGCGAAACTGAGCGTGGGCAAAGTTTGGTCGTTCACCACCTTGCAGTCGGTTCCAGTGTACGACCATGATACATAGCGCGTATCCTCGTTAAAGGCGATACGCACATCGGCGTCTCCCGAAGTTACGAAATCGAAGGTAATACCTGCGTGCTGTTCCCATTCCTTCGCCCATGCTTCGATTTCGGCTGCTCGATTGTACGGATCTTCAAGGAATTTTACCTTGATGTGCGAACAGGGATACCACAGGTTGCGCGTCTGCGCCACTCCTTTGGTTACGGGTTGTTTGCCTTCGGGATACACCGCGGCGAAATAGCGAGCCTTGACTGCCTGTTCCGGAGTTTCGGCTTCGCTCAACTCAGTCCTATTACATGCAGTTAAACTTATTACTGCCGACAGAACAATTGCTTCAAACTTATTCATTGTATTAAAAAGAATTAATTAATTATTGTATTGCTAAATCTATCTTCTTTCTTTTTGATGCGGTACTTTAAGGATATTTGGGACAGCCTGATATTTTGACAGGCAATTCAGGTTTTGCCAACACAGATTTGCTATCCGTGTTTTAACTTTAAGCAGAGTGCTGACTGCAAATTCTGGCGCGAAGCGACGGTAAGCGTCCGACAGGCCTGCTGTCCGGCAAAGTTCGCCGGAGGGTAAAGAAGCGCTGTCTTTGTGCGACTTGGCGCTTCTACGAAAAACATACATCATCAAAATTGACATCAATATCATTATCTATTAATCTTTAATTAAACTCAATAACTATCAAACTCAATCGCAAATCGAATCAACGAAACGAGAAAATGCTGATTCTCTCGTCGAATCGCTTACGTCGGCAAAGCCTCTCAATTTTGTTTCTGTGCTATTTACCCTATTATTCTTGCCTAAAAACAGTGCAAAGGTAATTGTTTTGAAATTCCCGCAAACAGATTTATGACAATTTAACTCAATCAAGCTCGATATCGGCTTGCAATAAAGCTCTTGATGCTTGAAGTCCTGCTTCTTAACGCTTGAAGTCCTGCTTCTTAAGTCTTAAAATTTTGACGGCAGAATATTTTATCTACCTTTGACCAAAAGATTCGACGATGTGGAGCTTCATAAGTAAACTCTTTCAAGCAAAGAGTAAAGAGAAGAATTGGCTTGATGAGCTTTTTGAGAATATCGAAAAGATATCAATGGAACACAGACAGATACGCTGTAAGGTGGTAGATATAAAAAGCAAAGGCTTTCTGGTCAGGGTAAAGGGCATGTTTGCTTATTTGCCGTTTAAGTGTATGCCGTGGAAATACACCAGGATAGAGTATTGGCAGTTTTTATTTCCGATGCTGAAGGGAAGGAGCTTTTTATGCACAATAACAGACGCAAAAAAGGAAGACGATAAACATTTTGTTATACATGTGGACGCCTCGAAACATCCGCTCGACGAGATGCAATTAGTCGAAAATGAAGAATACAGCGCCTTAGTTTTGCAAAGATCCACCTACGGAGTATTTATCGACCTTGGGTACCACTTCGGATGGGCATCCGGAGCTTCTGTCGGCTTGCTGCATAGAACAAATTTCGCAAACGAGGATTCATTCGTAAAATGTCTTGAAGGCGAAGTAGTAAAGGTTGTGTTTACCGGACATTCCGACAAGGGAATGATCTTTGTGGAAGCGGCAAGCTACAGCAAGGAAATCATAAATTGGCGCTCGGCAAAAATGGGCGCATACATAGGAAAAGAAGTTGAAGTACATGTAAATAAAGGATACCGACAGGCTTCCTTCCTCGTCGAAAACCAATATCCTGTGATAGTGGCCGGATTGCCCGACGACTTCGACGCCGACAAATCGAAAATCATACCTTGCAAAATATCTGCAATCGACCTTCAAAACAAATGTTTTACCGCTTATCTGATAGCGCCGACTCCTTTGAAATCAAGCAAAAGAAGCTTAGACCCGGAAGGCATGAACAAATACATCGGACAGAAAGTTTCGGTAAACATCCGCCAGATTTTGGATGGATATTCCTTTTTTGTCGAAAATAAATATCCGGCACGATTATCTGTCAAAAAATTTCCGGCAAACTTCAATGTCGATGAAAACAAAACGATTTCCTGCAAAGTGGTTGGAATCAGCCATACAAAGAAATATCTTCAAGTGAAATGGGCTGCGCCTTCCGAAGAAGAATGTGAACAAATTGACTGGAACTCTACAGAACTTAAGAAATATATAGGCTTGCAAATGCCTGTAAATATGTATGAATCCGAAGGAGAAGTGAAATTCTTTGTCGATAATCTCTATCCGGGACGATTGCCGGTGAACTTGCCAAAGCAATATCTTGTAGGAAAAGACTTTGCTCAATGCACAATTGTGGCAATAGACCGCGCAAAATCATGCTTCGAGCTGCGATGGGAAGGCCTGAAAGGACATTATGATACTGATTGGACTTCGCCGAGAGTCGAAGAATATATAGGCAAAGAGGCCACAGTAACTGTTTATCATGGAGGTGCAGAGCCGCTCTACTATTTTGAAAATCGCTATCCGGCACGACTTGAAGCAAAACCCGAAAACTTTACATTCGACGCACAAATTTTTTGCACGGTGGAATCTATCGACGTAGAAAACAAACAATTCGTCCTTTCGTGGCTCGGACCGTACTCCTGCGAAAAAATCGACTGGGAATCCAAGAAAATGCAAGATTTCATTGGACGGCAAGTGTCGGTAAATATCTATAGAATAGAAGGAAAACCAAAATTATTTGTCTCGAACCGATACCCGGCAAAATTGCCCGAAGAACAAGCGCGCCGAATTGCAAAAAAAGACCTTGTAATGCTCTTTGTTACATCAATAAACGTAGAACAGCGATGCTTCAATCTGCAACTTGCAAATCAAGGAACGAAAAAGGAAAATCTTAGCTTATCGGTCGAAAAAATCATCGATATAATCGACCCCAATACCGCAAATAAATTGCGCACAATCTCATCCGAAGGACAAAAAGAAGAAGACGAAAATTGAAAAAATCACAGAGCTAAAAGCATGAAAATAATTTGTATAGGACTTAATTATAGAGGCCACATTGTCGAAATGGAAAGCTCGGTTCCGGATGTTCCGGTATTCTTTCTAAAACCCGATACTGCAATTCTTAGAGAAAATCGCCCTCTCTTCTATCCCGATTTTACCAATCGCTTAGAGTACGAAACCGAACTTGTGCTGCGAATATCGCGACTTGGACGAAGTATATCGCCGAAATTCGCATCGCGATATTTTACCGAAATAGGTATCGGACTCGATATGACCGCCCGCGACTTGCAGAAAGCGCATCGTTCAAAAGGCTTGCCCTGGGAAGTGGCAAAATCATTCGACAACGCAGCGCCACTCAGCCGCGAGTTTATTCCCGTCAGCGAAATATCCGATTTGAAAAATATAGAGTTTGGACTCGATATCAACGGAACTACCGTCCAACACGGCAACAGCGCAGATATGATCTTTGGATTCGACGAAATTATCTCTTACGTCTCGAAATTTATTACCCTAAAGATTGGCGACCTGATTTTTACCGGAACTCCGCCAGGTGTAGGTCCGGTTCATGTCGGCGACAAATTGCGCGCATATATCGGCAACAAAACTCTGCTCGAACTCGAAGTGAAATGAAGTCAATTATGAATTATGAATTATGAATTATGAATTATGAATTAGCTACGCAAGCTGGTTTGATGAAAAAGATCTGCGTGCATCCGTAAAATCTGCGTCATCTGCGTGCAAAAAGACTATCAATCCAGACTGCGTAGCTAATTCATAATTCATAATTCATAATTCATAATTTTTACAAAACCCTTTTGTAAGCTCACAAAACCTTTTTGTAAGCTTACAAATGCCTTTTGTAAGGTTGCAAAACCTTTTTGTAAGGTCGCAAAACCCTTTTGTAAGCTTACAAATGCCTTTTGTAAGGTTGCAAAACCTTTTTGTAAGCTCACAAATCCTTTTTGTAAGCTCGCAAAACCTTTTTGTAAGCTCACAAATCCTTTTTGTAAGGTCGCAAAGCTCTTTTGTAAGGTCGCAAAACCTTTTTGTAAGCTCACATGACTCGCAGGAGCTTTCTATTAATGATTAATCATTAAAAATTAAAGATTAATCATTCTTTCGCAGATAGTTTTTTAGTGCGCGCCAATTGTATATCACATGAAAAATGGAAAAGACGGTGAATATCACTCCTGCGACTACATGTATGGCGGTGAAGAGATGTGCCGGAAATTCTTTTTCAAGCGCTTCAAAGGTTTGGATTAGTACCCCGGTGAGTACTAAGGCGCACATGGTGAAGAAGAGCCATAGCGAAACTCTTCGGCGTTTATTAAACGGGCTTCGGCTGGATGGTTTCATGACTGGGTGTGTTTACTGACGATTTTCAGCGCTTTGAATTTGCATGTTTTTACGCAGTCGCCACAAGCGGTGCATTTGTCGAGATGTGTTGCGACGAGGCGCGACTTTTTTTCTTCTTTAACGAGTTCAAAAACGTGGTGTTTGCATCGTTTTGTGCACCGCCCGCAGGCGGTGCATAGCTCGCTTGTGAGATGAACGATCTTCCCGCGACGGCGACGGCGCTCGATTATTCGGCTGATTATCCAGATTGCAAGTATTGCGCCGATGATGTGATAATGTGTCATCTAAATTTGTTTTAAAATTTAGTGCAAAGGTACTGCCGGCTGGTCGCGCTGTCAATAGACAAAGAGAGGGAATTGTTGGACTATTTAAGGTATTTCCTGCGGAACTGTACTGGGGATAGCGTCGAGCTTCGTGTGAACATGCGTGAGAAGTATGCGTAGTCGTGGTAGCCGAGTTCGAGGGCAATTTCCTTTACGCACATGTCGGTATAGAAGAGTAGGCGTTTGGCTTGGGTTACAATTTCTTTGCGTATGCAATCGCTGACGTTCAGCCCGGTAGTTTTTTTCACAGCTTCGTTCAAATAGACCGGCGAGAGGTTCAATTGCTGTGCGTATTGCGATGGACTTTTCACGGTTTTGTAGTTTGTCGAAAGAAGTGTTTTGAATTGCGAGGTGATTACTCCGCATCGGTCGTTTGCTTCTGCCGGAAGGCCTTTTTGATGTATTTCGGCGATCATATCGATGTATGTCAGAAGTAAAGATTTGACGACGCTGTTTTTTGTAAACTGTTCTCCTCGTTGAAGTCGTCGCCACATTGTTTCGGCGCAGTATTTCAGTTCGCAAACATTGTCGGCGGTAAGTTTTGGCTGATGTTTCAGAAAGGAAACTTTCTCGAATGTGCTTTTGTTTTCATCGCTTATCAGCATAGCGTCCACTGCCAGGAACCATCCTTGCAGGTCGGTTCTTTCGAGTGGCAGGTGAACCTGTCCGGGGAGGATGCACAGCACTCCCGCGCCCGATGCTTGGAGTTCTGCAAAGTCGATCATGAATTTTACTTCTCCCTTTTCCATAAAGATAAATACATAATAATCATCTCGATGTGCATAATTTATGATGGGAAGTTGCTCGGCTTCACAGTGATTTCGCAGGACGGCGATTTCTCCCGGATACAGTTGATTGGCTTTATGAACGGGTATCATGTTTACTTGCTTTTTGATGAATGGTTTAGCTCAATAGTTGTATTTAGGCCACTTTGCTTTTAGGGATTGACGTATTTCGCGTTCTTTTGCGCCGTCGCCCGGTTCGTAGAATCGCGTGGCTTTTGCGGCTTCGGGCAAAAATTCCAAGTCGGCAAAATTTCCCTCGAAGGAATGTGCATATTTGTATCCTTGACTGTATCCTAACTCTTTCATTAGCTTCGTCGGGGCGTTGCGTAGATGCAAGGGTACGGGGAGGTCGCCGGTTTGTTTGACGTAAGCCGCCGCTTTTTCTATGGCCATATACGAGGCGTTGCTTTTTGGCGATGTTGCAAGATATACTGCTGTTTCGGAGAGAGGGATACGTCCTTCGGGCATTCCGATTTTATTCACCGCGTCGAAGCAGGCATTTGCAAGCAGCAGTGCGTTTGGATTTGCTATTCCGACGTCTTCCGCAGCGAGAATGATCATCCGACGGGCGATAAAGAGAGGATCTTCACCTCCTTCGATCATTCGCGCAAGCCAATAAACGGCTGCATTAGGGTCGCTGCCACGCATCGATTTGATGAAGGCAGATATTATATCGTAATGTTGTTCACCCCCTTTGTCGTAGATTGCCATATTTTCTTGCAGGCGTTCGGTGATTTCTTTATTGTCGATTACAATTACTTCGTTTTTTCCTTCGGATGTTTTTACGACAAGTTCGAGGATGTTCAAGAGTTTACGCGCATCTCCGCCGGAGAATCGAAATAGGGCTTCGCTTTCGCGCAGTTCAAATTTTTTAGTTTTAAGTATCGGATCGTAACTTATCGCTCTGTTGAGGAGATTTGCCAAATCGTCTCTGTCGAGCGATTTTAGGACATAAACTTGACAACGGGATAGCAGTGGTGTTATCACTTCAAATGAGGGATTTTCGGTGGTGGCTCCGATTAGTACCACAATGCCTTTTTCGACAGCTCCAAGCAGCGAGTCTTGTTGCGATTTGCTGAATCGATGTATTTCATCGATAAATAGAATTGGATTAGGCGCTGTGAAGAATTTTCTTTTTTTTGCGGTTTCTATCACTTCTCTCACGTCTTTCACCCCGGAATTTACGGCGCTTAGACTGAAGAAATCGCGATTTTGCCTGTTGGCTATGATTTGCGCCAGGGTTGTTTTGCCTACTCCCGGCGGCCCCCAGAGTATAAACGAGGATATGTTGTCGGATTCAATCATGTTTCGTAGAATCGCTCCTTTTCCTACTAAATGTTGCTGACCGATATATTCTTCGAGCGTTTTCGGACGGAGACGTTCCGCTAAAGGGATGTTGTCATTCATTGTTATGCGGTGGTTATACAATTGTTATACGTTGTTATACAATTGTTATGGGTGGTTATACATTAGAACGAATACGAGAATCCAATTTCAAGAACTTCTTTAAATTGGACTTTTGGGCCTGATAGAGTTCCGTCGTCATGTCGGATTTTCGTTTTATCGTCGTAAAGTAGTTGAAATTCTATTTTTGATGAGATAAATTTTGTTACTTTCATATCGATTTTTAATTCCCAGCTGACATGGATGTTTTCCGGGGTTTTCAAGAGATTAGAAAAGAGTTCTAATTTAGTATTCAGATTGATATTGTCGTGTAATTTTTTTGAATAAGTTGATTTCAGATAAGCTCCGAATTCATAATAAGCTTTTTTTCCGGGATGCACTCCGAAGACTCCGAGTTTCGACAGTGTGTCGTCGAGTACCAAAGTAAATTTGCTTGATACCGGCGAGATTACGAGAGAAAAATCCGGGCATGGTTTATAATCCATCCCAAGAGAGAGGCCGATATATGCAGGTGCGGCGAATCGCGAATTGTACATAGCGCCTTCCGTTACCGGATATTTAGCATAGCCTTTGTCGAACTGCGATTTAAAAGATCCGAGGAAGGTATAACTCCAGTTTTTGAAAGCAAAATATCCTATTTTGGATGAGAAATCTATTTTGTCGTTATTTTTACTTCTATCCGAGCCTTGATAAGTTAGTCCGTAGGCCATATCCAGAGTGTTTTCCCAGGTTATTTTTTCTTTTTTGTAAACAAGTTTCAGGTTACTTGAAGCAGTTCCTGCGATTGCGTTTTTTCCTCCGGCAGCCCAGTTACTAAACGAAGATTGCACGAAATTCAAGGCCGAATTACCGGAAAGTTTCCAAGGACTTACTTTTTTAACCTTTTCTGATGATTCAGGTTCCGCCTTCGCCGAGATACTTCCCACAAAGATAAATCCTTGTAAAACCATTAAAAACAATATAATTTTCATAATCAAAACATATTTTGGATTCGATGCAAAGATACGAATTTTTGGACTTTTGGACTTTTGGACGGTTGGACGGTTGGACTTTTGGACTTTTGGACTTTTGGACGGTTGGACTTTTGGAGATGTGAAATATATAAGTTATATCTCTGTTTCATGGCAAAAATACCGGAGACCTTTTACCGCAAAAAGAGCAAGTTTATAAGTTATTTATTTCACGTTCCTAAAAGGATTATTGACTTTTGAGACAGCCTCACGACGAAAAACCTCGTTGTGGAACCCCTGACGGGTGGGGTGTAAAAAATATGACTTGGGATAAAAATATCTTCTTCCCTTTTATCGATGACAAAACCCTTATTTCCCAAGATTCCCTTAGATAACAAGCACCGTCCCGTTAGGGACGGAATGTTGGTAGAAAACGTAAGCCCAAGCTCGCAAGC
>JAITGD010000181.1 GCA_031280885.1 Prevotellaceae bacterium
GCGAAGGGCGCAAAGTTTACGCAAGGTACGCAAAGGCATTGCGCCCTTTGCGGTAACTTTGCGCCCTTTGCGGTAAAAAAAATCACAAGTTTATAAGTTATTTATTTCACGTCCCTAAATGATGATGGAAACAGTAAAATTCAGTCAGGTCGAAACATACATCAAACCAGCCTGCGTAGCTGTCCTGGCTCTTGGTTCTTGGCTCTTGGTTCTTGAAATCTTGGCTCTTGAATCCCATATCAAAAATATTTCTTTACCTTTGCCGCCGAAATGATAGAAAACAGGACATATCAACCATCATCTCGGCGGCGGATTAATCGCTGTCTGAGAGCCATTTTCCCCTTATCGCGATGCCGACGCCCGTAAGGGCGGAATCATTTTGCAAGCTACGCGCTTTGCGCCTGTGGATGCAGGCAATCAAAAACAAAACATAATTCATAACTCATAATTCGTAATATAATATATGGATGTTAAAATCGTAATTGCAAACGAAAATTACGTACAATACGCGGGGGTAATTTGTGATCTGATTCTTTTGTCGGCACAACAGCGTGGAACGGGCATCGCCAATCGCACTCCCGAATACATTGCCGACAAAATGAGGCAGGGAAAAGCCGTTATCGCTATGGATGGAGATAAAGCGGTGGGATTCGCATATATAGAAACTTGGAGCCATGGAATGTTTGTTGCAAATTCGGGACTGATAGTGGCGCATGAATATCGTAAAACCGGACTTGCGAGGGAAATAAAAAAACGGGTTTTCGACCTGTCGCGCAAGCTGTATCCGAAAGCAAAAATATTCAGTATCACCACCGGACTTGCTGTGATGAAAATAAATTCGGAACTTGGCTACGTGCCTGTTACCTTCTCGGAATTGACGCGCGACGTCGAATTTTGGAAAGGTTGCGAAGGATGTACAAACTACGACATTCTGCAACGAAACGAATATCGAATGTGCCTCTGTACGGGATTGATGTTCGACCCCGAAAAGCAACGCAAATCCAAACCAACGGTTATTGTTCCGAAAATGTTACCTGTCAAATTTCTGTTTATACGACCGGCGATTTTCCTGAAACGTCTGTTTCAATGGATTTGCAGAAAGCAGAAAGCAGAAAGCAGTCAAGCAGAAAGCAGAAGGCAGAAAGCAGTCAAGCAGAAAGCAGAAAGCAGAAAGCAGAAAGCAGAAAGCAGAAAGCAGAAGGCAGAAGGCAGAAGGCAGAAAGCAGGCTAAATAATTCATAATTAAAACAATGTATATATCAAAGGATTCTCAAACCAGCCTGCGTAGCTGTCTTGGTTCTTGGTTCTTGCAATCCTGGCTCATAAATATATCAAAGGATTCTCAAACCAGCCTGCGTAGTTGTCTTGGCTCTTGGTTCTTGGCTCTTGGTTCTTGGTTCTTGCAATCCTGGCTCATAATTCATAATTCATAATTAAAAAAAGTATGAACAACAAAGTATTACTTGCATTTAGTGGAGGTCTTGATACCTCGTTTTGCGTAAAGCATTTGAAAATCGAGAAAAATCTCGAAGTGCATACAGCTCTGGTGAATACCGGCGGCTTTACTTGCGATGAACTTTCGGCGATAGAAAAAAAAGCATATCAGCTGGGAAGTGTAAGCCATGTTAATCTCGACAAAACGGACGAGTTTTACAGCAAGGCTGTCAAATACCTGATTTATGGAAACATATTGAAAGGTAACACTTATCCTCTTTCGGTGAGTGCTGAACGCGCTTTTCAGGCAATCGCTCTGGTGGAATACGCCAAGGAAATCGGCGCTTCGTACATCGCTCACGGCAGCACGGGAGCGGGAAACGATCAGGTGCGTTTCGATCTTGTATTTCAAGTCCTTGCGCCCGATATTGAAATCATAACGCCGATACGCGATTTGAAAATCACAAGGCAGGCCGAAATCGATTATCTGAATAAACATGGATTCGATTATCCCTGGGCTAAGGCTAAATACTCTATCAATCAGGGATTGTGGGGTACGAGCGTCGGCGGAGTGGAGACGCTGCGTTCCGATGGAGAATTGCCCGAAGAGGCTTATCCAACGCAATGTACGAAACAAGGCTCGGAGAAAATTTCGATAATCTTCCGAAAGGGCGAACCGGTGGGCATCAACGGAGAAGAATCCGAGCCTGTAAACATCATCCGAAGAATCAATGAAATAGCTGCACCTTATGGAGTTGGACGCGATACGCATGTCGGCGATACTATCATCGGAATAAAAGGACGAGTGGGCTTTGAAGCTGCCGCTCCTTTGATTATAATCAAGGCGCATCATCTGCTCGAAAAACATGTGCTGACCAAGTGGCAACAGTATTGGAAAGATCAGATAGCCAATTGGTATGGTATGATGTTGCACGAAGCGCAATATCTCGACCCCGTAATGCGCGATATGGAGAAATTCATGGACAGTACTCAAAGTTATGTTACAGGTACGGTGGACGTTAGATTGTATCCCTACCACTTTGCCGCCACAGGCTGCACCAGCGAATACGACCTGATGAACTCCAAATTCGGCGACTACGGCGAAATCAACAAGGCCTTTACGGGCGAGGATGTGAAAGGCTTTACGGCCATCTTGTCCAATCAATTGAAAATATTTTATGCCACGCACGAAGAATAAGCCCGTAAAAATCGGCATAGTGGGCGGAGCCGGATACACTGCGGGAGAACTTATCAGAATTTTAATCAATCATCCGCAGGCGGAAATCGCCTTTGTGCAAAGCAGTTCGCAGGGCGGACAGCCTCTACATTCCATTCATCGCGACTTGCTCGGCGAAACAGAAATGAAATTCACCGATACGACGGGCGCAGCCGATGTGATTTTCCTCTGCCTGTCGCACGGTTTATCGACGGAGTTTTTGAATAACAACGCAATCGACGAGCATTGCAAAATCATCGATTTGGGTAACGATTTTCGACTGAACGGACAGCATCGCGAGCGTACTTTTATATATGGACTTCCCGAAATGTTTCGCGACGATATAACGAAGGCCGATAATATCGCCAATCCGGGATGCTTTGCTACGGCAATTCAGCTGGCGCTTTTGCCGATAGCCAAACAATCGCTCATCGAAGACGAGGTTCATGCAAACGCAATCACCGGCTCGACGGGCGCAGGACGAGGATTGAGCGAAACTTCGCAATTCAGCTATCGTAACAATAATGTGTCGGCGTATAAGGTTTTTACGCATCAGCATCTCGGCGAAATCGGAAAAACACTGCGTCGCGCACAGCAGGGTAGGGAGGTGAAAATAAACTTCGTCCCCGTGCGAGGGAATTTCGCGCGCGGAATCTTTGCCACTTTATATACTTCGTGCCGATTGACTAAGGAGGAGGCCGAAGCCTGCTATACTGAATATTACAGCGATCATCCCTTTGTGCATGTTGCCTCTCGCGGCGTTTCGATGAAAGAAGCAGTAAATACCAATAAATGTATCCTGCAAATCGAAAAGCACGGCGATTATCTATTCGTTACAAGTATTATCGACAATCTGATCAAAGGCGCTTCGGGTCAAGCGGTTCAGAATATGAATCTGATGTTCGGCATCGAAGAAACCTCAGGATTACATTTGAAATCAATAACATTCTAAAATGAAACTATTCGACGTTTATCCACTTTACGAGGTCAATCTGACGAAGGCCTCAGGCTGTTATGTGTATGACGAGCAAGGCCGTAAATATCTCGATCTTTACGGAGGACATGCAGTGATTTCTATCGGACATGCTCATCCGAAGTATATAGAAGCGCTTTCGGAACAGCTGAAACGAATAGGATTTTATTCCAACTTCGTGAAAAATACCTTGCAGGAAGAACTTGCCGAAACTCTGGGAGCTGTGTCGGGATATCCCGATTACGCATTGTTCCTTAGCAATTCGGGAGCCGAAGCCAACGAAAACGCGCTGAAACTTGCATCGTTCCACACGGGAAAGAAAAAGATTCTGGCTTTTCGCAAAGCTTTTCACGGACGCACTTCCGGCACGGTGGCCGTAACGGATAATCCAAGTATTAGTGCGCCTTACAATTCAACGGGCAATGTCGCTTTCGTAGAAATGAACGACGTGCAGGCCGTCGAAAATGAACTTGCAAGCGGCGATTATGCAGCGGCGATTATCGAAGGAATACAAGGCGTTGCTGGCATAATCGCGCCCGACGAAGGCTTTTTGAAACAATTGCGCGAAATCTGTACGCGACACAAAGTTTTGCTCATTCTTGACGAAATACAGTCGGGATACGGTCGCACAGGAAAATTTTTCGCACATCAATGGGAAGAGATTCGTCCCGACCTTATCACCGTAGCCAAAGGCATGGGAAACGGCTTTCCCGTAGGCGGAACGCTGATTGCTCCCGAAATCGAAGCTCGATACGGTATGCTGGGAACGACTTTCGGCGGAAATCATCTCGCCTGCGCCGCTTCGCTCGCCGTACTCAAAATAATGTCGGAAGAAAAACTGATTGATAATGCCTTGCAGACAGGAGAAGATGCCCTGAACGCCCTCCGCGCCTTGTCGGGTATCGACGAAGTGCGTGGTCGCGGACTAATGATAGGTATCGAAATGCCTGTCGCCGTAGCAGAAATGCGGCGTAAACTGCTCTTTGAACATGGAATATTCACGGGCGGAGCAGGAAACAATATCATCCGCCTGCTGCCGCCGCTGTGCGTCGGAAAAGAAGAAATGAATTTATTCGTCAATACATTTAAAAACATTATTATATGAAACATTTTACCTGCGTAAAGGATATTGATAATCTTTCGACGGCTTTGGAAGAGGCATTCGAGTTGAAACAGAATCCTTTTATGTACGAAACGCTTGGCAAAAACAAAACGCTTTTGATGCTGTTCTTCAATTCGAGTTTGCGAACTCGCCTCAGCACTCAAAAGGCGGCAATGAATCTTGGAATGAATGTCATAGTGCTTGACGTCAATCAAGGTGCATGGAAGTTAGAAACGAAACGCGGAGTGGTTATGGACGGCGACAAGGCCGAACATATACTCGAAGCTATTCCTGTGATGGCTTCGTATTGCGACTTGATCGGCGTGCGTTCCTTCGCTCGCTTCGAAAACAAAATCGAAGATTATGAAGAGATGATTCTGCAACAATTCATTCAATACGCCGGAAAACCGGTGTTCAGCATGGAATCGGCAACGCGACATCCGCTGCAAAGTTTTGCCGATTTGATTACTATCGAACAATTCAAAACAAAAGAGCGTCCGAAAGTGGTGCTGACCTGGGCGCCGCATCCGAATGCCTTGCCGCAGGCCGTTGCTAACTCGTTTGCCGAATGGATGAACGAAACCGATTATGAATTTGTAATCACTCATCCCGAAGGTTACGAGCTGGCTCCGCAGTTTGTGCAACAGGCGCGCGTCGAATACAACCAGCGTAAAGCCTTCGAGGGAGCCGATTTTATATACGCCAAAAACTGGTCGGCCTACAACGACCCAAACTACGGAAAGGTGCTGAGCCGCGACCGGTCGTGGACTGTGGACAGCGCAAAAATGGCGCTCACCAACAACGCATACTTTATGCACTGCCTGCCCGTGCGTCGCAATATGATTGTAACCGACGAGGTGATCGAAAGTCCGCGTTCTATCGTAGTCGCCGAAGCAGCTAATCGGGTAGTGTCGGCGCAAGCAGTGATAAAAAAACTGCTTTTTAATTAAAGAGGATTCAGAATTGCAAGAACCAAGAATCAGGACGCTACGCAGGCAATTAAGAATTAAGAATTAAGAATTAAGAGAGCTACGCAGGCTGGTTTGATTGTCTTTTTGCACGGCAGATAACGCGGATTTTACGGATGCACGCAGATCTTTTTTATCAAGCCAGACTGCGCAATGTGGTCTGAAAGAATCTGATATGTATGAAAAACACAGAGCCTTTCGGCTCTGTGTTTCTTTGTTTTAGGCCATCAGTGGATCTATGTCCCCGATAGTAAGCCTGAGTCCAAACGTCCTGATTCTTGAAATCCTGATTCTTGGTTCTTGAAATCCTGATTCTTGGTTCCTAAAATCCTGATTCTTGGTTCCTAAAAAATCACTTTTTCTCTTTTGCCGGCGGTGTAGGGGCTGGCGCATTTCGGTTGCCTCTTTCACCTCTTGTGCCTCTGCCTCTTGAAGCGAAATCTCTGCGACGTTCCTCTTTTGCTTTGGTGTACTTGGCGTACTGTTCGGCGGTGAGGATTTCCTTGTACTTAGCGTCGCGGGTAGTTTCCTGCTCTTGCAATTGTTCTCTGAACTTTTCGGAGTTTCTGTCGCTGCTTTCCATGAGTTTGTCGGCTTTTTTGGCCAGCTCAAGATTGACTGCTTCGACTTTCGTCTTTTGATCGGCAGTCAAAGTAAGCGACTTGTCCAATTGTTCGGTTTGATTTTTAGCACGTTCTTCTGCTGAACGTCTTTCGCGACGCGGTTGAGCGCTTGCCGAAGCCACAAATAGGCATATCAGGGCAACAACCGCCAAATTCTTTGTAAATACTCTAACTTTCATTTTAATAAATTTTTAAATTTAATAACAGACCACAAAAGTAATAGCTTTTAATGACAATCATGCTAAAAACTTTCCGAAATGGATATTATCAAACATAAATTGACCGAAATAGGAGTTAAGAGTCAGAATTATGAATTATGAATTATGAATTCTCGACCCTTAAAAAGGGCTATGCAGACAAAAGAAGACAGCAAGAGGACAAAAAGCTATGATACAGAAAATTAGAT
>JAITGD010000106.1 GCA_031280885.1 Prevotellaceae bacterium
AGCGAATTGACAAGCCGTCTCGACCATTGGCTGTACCGATTGAAACATTTGGAAGAAATGGACGCTCCTCCTGCCGAAATGGACGATCCGATATTCAACCGCCTATTCGAGGCAGCCGAAATAGCCAAACTATCGAAATCCGAATTGGAAGCATACCAAAGCAGTCTGAAATCTTATAGAGATAACTATAGTACAATGAAAACTGCCGTTGAAGAAGGACACAAAAAAGGACACGAGAAAGGTCTGGCAGAAGGCTTGGCAGAAGGCTTGGAAAAAGGCTTAGAAAAAGGCTTGGAAAAAGGCTTGGAAAAAGGCTTGGCAGAAGGCTTGGAAAAAGGCTTGAAAAAAGGACGTGAAGAAGGCTTGAAAAAAGGCTTGAAAAAAGGACGCGAAGAAGGTCTGACAAAAGGACGCGAAGAAGGTCTGACAAAAGGCTTGAAAAAAGGACGCGAAGAAGGTCTGGCAGAAGGCGAAGCCAAAATGATCCACACACTCTATAACAATGGCATGTCGATTGAGCAGATTGAAGTCTTTTGCAGTTTGAGCCGCGAAAGGATTCTCGAAATCGTTAATTCTGAAAAATGATTTGCTCGCATAGCCGCTCAAACTTTTTTTGAACCCTTTCTATACCAATTGCGGCGGCTGGCAGCCTAATGTTGCACAACATTTCTTTCTCAGCGACTGCCGGCAAGCTATCGCAGAAAGCAAAAAGCAGAAAGCAGTATGAAACACTCCTTCTGCTTTCTGCTTTCTGCTTTCTGCTTGACTGCGTAGCGTCTTGGCGTCTTGGCTCTTGGTTCTTGAAATCCTGAATCCATCTAAAATTGTATTCGTCGGGCGGGAGGTAGCAGGTTATTGCATCGGCTTCCAAGGTTTTTGACTAAGCCGAAAGCTATGCCGCCATACGTCAAAACGACAAATCCCTGAGGCGTGCCGGCGGGAGCTATTATTGTTTCTCGACGCAAATAGCGCAATGCTGTTTCGAGGTCTGTTTCAAGCTCGGCGAAAGCTGCGGCGTTAAAATCATCGCACAATATCGCATCTATGTTCGGAGCAGGGCTTTGACCTTTCAATTCGGCAACTTCAATGCCCGACGATACCGTCCGAAGCCTTTGTTCGAGTATCTCGATTTCGCCGGCAAATTCGCGCGGATATGCTCTTATTCTCCCGCCTATTTCGGTGAACATCAATTTGTATTTCGTTCCGAACCATTTCGATAAATCATATTCTTTTTTCGGAATTTTTCTTTTGATACCTCTGCTGGTTGCATCGGTTTTTTCGCCCGATTTACGCATCAAACAAGCAAAAAAACCCTCGCTACGTGTTTTGTGCGGAAAGAATCGATACCCGCGTATCCCTTGGTATTCCGACGATTCGATATTGCGACAGTCGCTGACGTCCACCGAAACCGTTTCTGCTCCAAGTTCATTGACGATTAGGCTTGCCGTTTCTTCGTTTTCGAGCAGATTATACGTGCAAGTGCTGTACAGCATAAATCCTCCCGGACGCAGTGCTTCCCAGACCTCGCTGACGATTCGTCGTTGGCGTGCGGCGCAATGTTTCACAAGGTCTATCGACCATTGTTTCAGAGCTTCGGCTTCTTTGCGGAACATTCCTTCGCCGGAACAGGGAGCATCGACCAGCACGAAATCAAAAAAATCGCCAAGCTGTTTAAATTCCTTTGGATCGCTGTTAGTTACAATCACATTCGGCTTGCCCCATTTCGACATATTTTCGCGCAGCGAGCCAAGTCGCGACCGTATAGTTTCGTTGGCCACAAGCAAAGCTTCGCCGCAGAGCAAGGAAGCTAAATGCGTGGATTTTCCTCCCGGAGCAGCGCACAAATCCAGCGCTGTACGCAATTGTCCGAAACTGCGGACGCGCTCGAAACATCGTTCCACAAACATCGAGGCCGCTTCTTGCACATAGTACGCTCCGGCGTGAAACAAAGGGTCGAGAGTAAACGCCGGACGTTCTGCAAGATAATATCCCGAATTGCACCAGGGAACTTTTTCTGTGCAAACAAATCGAGAGGCTAAATCATCAATAGAAACCTTGCCCGAGTTCAGGCGAATAGACACAGGCGAAGGCTCTCGAAGAGCTTTTTCAAACTCCACATAATCCGAAGGAAACAGTCGGATGAAGTCGGATTTCGATTTCATTCTGCAAATGGCGTTTGAGCCGGATTGTTTCAGTCGATTTTTTCCTCCTTATTGATTTTGATGCTTAATTCCCGCAGTTGCTCTTCGCCGACCGGCGCCGGCGAATCAATCATCACATCGCGTCCGGCGTTATTTTTCGGAAAAGCTATGTAGTCGCGAATCGATTCCGAGCCTCCGAAAGTTGCGCACCAGCGGTCGAATCCAAAAGCTATTCCTCCGTGAGGCGGCGCTCCATATCGAAAAGCATTTATGATAAATCCGAATTGTTCTTCGGCTGCTTCGGGCGTGAAACCGAGGATTTCAAACATGCGTCGCTGCTGTTTCGAGTCGTGTATCCGTATCGAACCGCCGCCGATTTCCACTCCGTTGATAACAAAATCGTAAGCATTGGCGCAGACTTGTTCCAGATCTTCCTTTCGAGAACTGTAAAACAGATCTATTTGGTCGGGATTGGGCGAGGTAAACGGATGGTGCATAGCATAGAAACGTTGTGTTGGCTCGTCGTATTCAAACAGCGGAAAATCTACAACCCACAAGGGCTTGAACACTCCTTCGGTACGCAGATTCAGCCTTGCGCCCATCTCGAGACGCAGTGCCGAAAGTGCCGAAAGTGTTTGTTTCTTTGCGCCGGCAAGTATCAACAGCAAATCGCCCTTCTTTGCGCCGGTGATTTCGACGAAGTTTTGCAATTCGGCAACGGAATAGAATTTATCGACGCTTGATTTCAGCTCGTCGCCCACTTTGATATAAACCAAAGCCTTTGCTCCGATTTGCGGACGTTTCACCCACTCGCTCAACTCGTCCAACTGTTTGCGTGTGTATTCCGAGCAGTTTGGCGCGCTGATTGCTCCGATATATTCGGCGCTGTCGAACAGTCCGAATCCTTTTCCTTTCGCCGCTTCGGTAAGCTCGCCGATACGCATGTCGAAACGAATATCCGGTTTATCGCATCCGTAGTATTTCATTGCTTCGGCGTAAGTTATGCGGGGAAAATCGCCCTCGAATTTCACTCCCAAAACAGCGTCGAAAAGATGTTTTGCCAATCCTTCGAAAGTTTGCAGCACATCTTCGCGTTCCACAAAAGCCATTTCGCAGTCAATCTGCGTAAATTCTGGCTGACGGTCGGCGCGTAAATCTTCGTCGCGAAAGCATCGTACTATCTGAAAATAACGATCGTATCCGCCAACCATCAATATTTGTTTAAAAGTTTGCGGCGACTGTGGAAGGGCATAAAACTGACCGGCATTGATGCGCGAAGGAACAATGAAATCGCGAGCGCCTTCAGGCGTGGACTTTATTAAATATGGAGTTTCGATTTCCAGAAACTTCTCATTATTCATATAAGTACGCACTTCGTAGGCCATTTTATGCCGAAGTTCCATTGCTTTTCGTAGCGGATTTCGGCGCAAATCGAGGTAGCGAAACTTCATCCGCAGTTCATCGCCTCCGTCGGTTTCGTCTTCGATAGTGAAAGGAGGAAGCTCGGCTGCGTTCAGCACTTTTATCTTATTTACTGATATTTCGATTTCGCCGGTTGGAAGTTTCGGATTTTTTGCCGCCCTTTCGACGACCCGGCCGACGACCTGCACCACAAATTCGCGTCCAAGTGCCGCAGTTTCAGCCTTTAATTCCGACGAAGCTTTTTCATCGATAAGCAATTGAGTAATTCCATAGCGGTCGCGCAAATCAACAAAGGTCATCCCTCCAAGATTTCTGACCCGCTGCACCCATCCGGCCAGCGTAACAGCCTTTCCTGCCTCATTTAGCGTTAATTCCCCGCAAGTATGTGTTCTGTACATGTTGTTTATTTGATATTTACATTAAAAGTACGAAATCAGAGCGCAAAGATAATTAAGAATTAAGAATTAAAAATTAAGAATTAAGAGAGCTACGCAGTCAAACAGAAAGCAGAAAGCAGAAAGCAGAAAGCAGATGGAACACGTTTTCTGCTTTTCTCAAAAGTGTTTTTAACCACAAAGAAAGCACCAAGCACACAAAGTTGCAACTATGATTGTCAATACCTTTTGGACTTTTGGACTGTTAGACTATTAGATATTTGGACTTTTGGACTTTTGGACTATTAGATATTTGGACTTTTGTACATCTTACTGCGCTTGGAGTACATCTTGATGGCTTGGAGTACATCTTGATGCGCTTGGAGTGCGTCTTGCTGCGCTAAAAATGCGTCTTGCTGCGCTAAAAATGCGTCTTGATGCGCTAAAAATGCGTCTTGCTGCGCTAAAAACGCGTCTTGCTGTGCTAAAAATGCATCTTGCTGCGCTAAAAATGCATCTTGCTGCGCTAAAAACGCATCTTGCTGCGCTAAAAATGCATCTTGCTGCGCTAAAAGTGCATCTTGCTGTGCTAAAAATGCATCTTACTGCGTTAAAAATGCATCTTGCTATCGATATTATGATATTTACTTTCGTTTTTTCGCTACTTACATCAGCAGAAACGCAACTTCGTCCCAAAAATCTAAAAAGTCCAAGAGTCAAAAAGTCCAAAAGTCCAAAAAAAAACTCTCATTGAGTTCTAAGAATTGATTCGAGTCTTTCGATACTTATATCGTTTTCGATTTGACCTGCTTCGGAGGTCGAAATTTTTCCTGTTTCTTCCGACACTACTATTGCTATCGCGTCGGTTTCTTCGGTGATTCCGATTGCTGCTCGATGACGCATTCCAAAACTTGCCGGCAGGTTGGGATTTGCGCTTGATGGCAGCATACATCTGGCTGCGTGAATCCTTCCGTTTATTACGATTACGGCTCCATCGTGTAGTGGAGCGTTTTTAAAGAAGATGTTCAGCAATAATCTATAATTCAGCGCGGCATTTATTATGTCGCCTGTTTCGGAAAACAGGTCCATCGACGATTTTCTTCCGACGACAATCAAAGCTCCTGTTTTAGTTTCGGACATGCTTCGGCATGCTTCTACAATTGCCGAAAAATCGCGGGAATTTACATTGACCGTTTCGTCAAAAAACCATTTTATAAAGGGTTTTTTTGACCTTCGCATGTATCTTGTTCCGATATGTAGCAAAAAACGGCGTATTTCCTGCTGAAATAATATTATTAGAGCGATAACTCCTACTCCGATAAACTGTCCAAGTATCATGCTTGTCAATTCCATCTTGAAAGCTTTCACTACCAGATACAGTACATAGAAAAGAATTACCGCTACAAAGATATTCATTGCAGCGGTTCCGCGAATTACTCTGTAAATTTGATACAGAATAAATGCGACCATCAATATATCTAATATATCGACGAAATTTAGATGAATAAAATCCATATTTAATGTCATGAAATCGATTATCGTTGTTCTGCGCGTGGATTTACTGCGTATGCAAGTTCCCACACAGCCTGTTTTTGTGCGAAGGGTCGTGCAGCACGTCTTGATTCCATTCGCGGGTAATCTTTTCGATATATTCCCAATAGATAGTGCGTATCGTATAGTTTGGAATCTTCAGTCGCCAGCCGTTTTTATCCTCTCCGTCGATAGTAAGCAGCCCCATGTAGAAGAGAAGCGACACGAAATATTCGTCATCGTGCAGCCTGTCGATAGAAAACTTGTGTATGATTTCAGAAATTATCCCGTTATTTTTGGCGATTTCCAGCAGTTTTTCGCGATTATTTTCGTTTTCTATCAAACGGTGCAGCCTTGCGTAGTCGGTTTTCAGATTATCGTCGATAATATATTCCGGCGCTTTGCCTTCCTTCTTCGTTCTGCTGAAAAAGTACAGTATCATGGCCGGATTATAGACCCTGTTTTCTCCTTCGGGATGAAAGAGATAGCCATCGTAATACAGTTTCGGGTCGATCTTGATAGAGTTTTGATCAATTCCCGATTCGCAGATTATTTTATTGACTTCGTTCTCGTTAAATCCCATCATTTCGTTATATTTCAGGTCCATTGTGAGATTTGTAGCGATGTTGAAGCCGCTGGTCAGGTCGTCCATCATCACAGGCGAGATTCCGGTGATAAAAATACGGTCGATCACCGATTTTGTTCCGATTTTCAAGGTTTCATAGAAATCGCGAACCAGTCCGTTAGCGCGAATCATCCGCCGATAAACCTCGTTGCCCAGGTATTTTCCTTGTGCGATGAGGTCGTTTGCAAAATGGTCGTATTCATCTACTACGACGAAGATGTTCAGGCCTGCTGTTTCGGCTTCCGAACAAGCCCATCGCAGGGACATCGCGCCGGTTCGAGCGTCGATTATTCTCTCTTTTGATGTTTGGGCGGCCGGTAAAAGCGTTTTATACTGCGCGAAAAACGTTCTTATGGTATTTTCAATGCATTGATTGAAATCGATGGTAAAATTTTCTTCCGAATCGGTACGCAGCCCCGAAAAGTCGAAGAGCATCATCAGATAAGAGTTATGACGCGGCGTGGGATTTTGTCCGATATACAAATCGCCGAACAGATTTTCGAACTCATCGGCTCGCTTGAGATCGTAGTAATACGAAAGCATCGAAAACAGCAGACTTTTACCGAATTTGCGCGGACGAATGAAAAACTGATAGGGGTTGTTTTCCTCTTCCATGTATTCAATCCATCGCGTTTTATCGACATACATATAATCATCCTCCCTCAATCGTTTGAAGTTGGAAATGCCATAAGGCAAGCGTTTAAACTTTTTAGATTCCATCGAAGTGCATCCTATTTATTGCCTGCAAAGATAGCGCGTTTGTAGAGATTAATGATTAATGATTAATGATTAATTGGCTACGCAGTCTGGCTTTCTTCAATTAAGGATTAAAAATTAAGAATTAAGAAAGCTACGCAGTCTGGCTTGGTGAAACAGTTTTCATGGAACTTCGTGTAAGATTTTTTACACAAAGAAAAGAAATAGATTCCAGATTGCGTAGCTCTCTTAATTCTCAACAACAACTTATCATTGGGCGCCGTCTAACAGTCTAACAGTCCAAAAGTCTAACAGTCCAAAATTCAAAATTCATAATATATATTACCTTTGCGCGGTATTTAATTTTATATTTAAACGATTATATGGCTACTACAGCTGATTTTAAAAACGGATTGTGCATCGATTTCAACGGAAAACCTTGTTCGATTGTATGGTTCCAACATGTGAAGCCCGGCAAGGGAGGCGCTTTTGTGAAAGTTAAGATGCGTAATCTGGAAAACGGACGTATTCTGGAAAATACCTTTACCGCCGGCGAAAAGATTAACACTATAAGCATCGAACGCCGACCCTACCAGTTTTTGTATAAGGACGAATCGGGTTTTCATTTTATGCACAACGAAACTTTCGACCAGATAGATTTGCCCGAAGAAATGGTCGATAACGCCGACTTGATGAAAAACGGGCAATATGTCGAAGTAATGTTTCATGCCGACGAAGATCGCGTACTTTCGTGCGAACTACCTCCTTTCGTTGAACTTATGATAACATACACCGAACCGGGGCTTAAAGGCGATACCGCTTCGACTTCTTCGCTCAAAGCGGCAACTCTCGAAACAGGAGCCGAAATAAAAGTGCCGCTTTTTATCAATCAGGACGAAATCATAAAAGTCGATACCCGCACGCGAGAGTATTCGGAAAGAGTGAAATCGTAAGCAAGAAATGTACAACCTAATCCGCATAATACTAAGGTATCACTTGTTTTTTGCCTTTGTTGTCCTCGAAGCGCTGTCGCTGGTTTTGATTTCCAATACTTCTTACTTCGGACGTTCGACCTTGATGGCTAAAGCCGATGCTATCAAAGGAATAGTAGATAAATATGCAAGCGGAATGGGTGAATATTTTTCGCTGAAATCGGCCAACGACGCTCTGACTAAAGAAAATGCCGAACTGCGGAATCGTCTCGACAAGTTGCTGACCATAACCGCGCTTGATAACGATACTATTCCCGCTTCGCCATACAGATCGCACATATTTCTTCCGGCGCTTGTGATGGAAAATTCTCTGAATAGATGGGACAATTATATGATCCTAAACAAGGGACGAAAACAAGGCGTAAGCGTTGATATGGGGGTTATTGCACCCGACGGAATAGCAGGTACGGTGTATCGCGTTTCCGACAATTTCTGCACAGTGATGTCGCTGCTGAATACCAGACGAAAATTGGACGCAAAACTGAAAAAAACCGGACATCACGGACCTTTGGAATGGAACGGAAAAGACATCCGTCGAGTCGATTTGACTAACATTCCGGCACATATCGACGTTGCTATCGGCGACTCGGTGATAACCGGCGGACATTCGCTCATCTTTCCCGAAGGAATATTCATCGGAACAATAAGCGAATATAAAATCGACAAAGGCGCGCATTACAGAATATCCGTCGAGCTTGCTACTGATTTTCAAAGCCTGCGACAGGTTTACGTAATCGGTTCGCTACGCAAGCCCGAACTCGATTCCTTCAAAATCGCAAGCGGATATTAAAACATTCGACGAAAAAAAAACGTCAAAAATGAAAACGACCCGAACCTGCAAGCTCGTAAATCCGATATTGTGGCCGATATGTTTGCCGCTGAGCGGAATCTATGCTTTGGTCGTTTATGTTCGCAACAAACTCTTCGACTTAAAAGTGTTGAAATCGTTCAAGTTCGATATTCCGATAATTTGCGTCGGCAATATAAGCGTGGGCGGCGCAGGCAAAACTCCGCACGTCGAATATCTGCTCGATGTGCTGAAAGACTATCGCGTAGCCGTTCTTTCGCGAGGATACCGACGCAAAACCAAAGGCTTCCGTTACGTCGAACCGACCGACAAAGCCTCGGACACGGGCGACGAAGCCTTGCAAATAAAACGCAAATTCCCCTCCGTACCCGTAGCCGTGAACGTGCGTCGAGAAGAAGCAATAAACCGTCTGAAGAAAGATTGGCCTGATTTACAAGCTATTCTTCTTGATGACGCTTTGCAGTATCGGCGGGTCATTCCTTCGTTAAACATCGTAATTATCGATTACAACAGGCCGGCATGGAATGATTTCCCGTTGCCGCTCGGACGCCTGCGCGACTTGCGTTCGAGACTCGAATCGGCCGACATGATCATCCTCAGCAAATGCCCCGAAAATCTGTCGGACAAGGAGAAAGATGCGATAAAGGAAAAACTGCGGCGGCGTTTCGGCGGCGAAATTTATTTCAGCTTCGTGAAATTCGGCGAGGAAAAACCGGTTTTCGATCTTGACTTCGGACGGTTTGACGCGACGGAAAGTCTCGACACAGCCTTCGCCGGAATAGCTAATCCGAAGAGTTTTTTCGAGGAAATCAAAAGACGATACGGAGGGAAAATCAAAACGCAAACTTTCGCTGATCATCATAACTTTACCGAAGGCGAAACTCGAAGAATGGCCGAGCGCGCCGACCGAGGATTGAGGATGATAACCACCGAAAAAGACGCCGCACGCCTTCGCGCTTTCGCCGATTTTTTTTCCGACAACGCAAAAAGCAAAATCTCATTCCTGCCTTTGAGCGTGGCAATTATCAAGGATGAATATAAATTCAAAAACAAAATAATCAAACATGTACAACAAAATAAAATCAACGGCGGCCTTTCTGAAGGATAAAATTTCGGCACAGCCCGAAACGGCCATAATTCTCGGCACAGGTCTGGGACGGCTTGTCGAA
The DNA here is from genome assembly GCA_031280885.1 of Prevotellaceae bacterium. GTDB lineage: Bacteria > Bacteroidota > Bacteroidia > Bacteroidales > UBA932 > JAIRLF01. The sequence goes on from JAITGD010000106.1 coordinate 9,758, forward strand.
CACATCACCGGAGCGCAGGCTGTGGACTACGGCGAAATTCCTGATTTTCCGGTATCGACAGTCGAAGGACATTGCGGACGACTGATATTCGGCCAACTGAACGGAGCGAAGGTAGTGGCTATGCAGGGACGATTTCATCATTACGAAGGCTATGACATGCAGCAGGTTACTTTTCCGGTTCGCGTGTTCAAGGAACTCGGCGTGAAGCGTCTTTTTGTGTCCAATGCAAGCGGCGGACTGAATCCCGATTTTGAAATCGGCGATTTGATGATAATTTCCGACCATATAAATCTGATGCCCAATCCATTGATAGGTCCAAACGACCAGAGACTGGGCGTGCGATTTCCCGATATGAGCAAGCCTTACGATCACGATTTCATGGAGTTGGCCGAATCCATCGGACGGGAACGCGGAATTGTGCTGAAAAGAGGAGTTTATGTCGGCACGACGGGTCCGACTTTTGAAACTCCGGCCGAATATCGATTTTTCCGTATCATCGGAGGCGACGCCGTGGGCATGTCCACTGTTCCTGAGGTGATAGTGGCGCGTCATGGAGGCTTGCCGACTTTCGGAATTTCGATAATCACCGACCTTGGTTTCGAGGGTAAAATTCAGGAAGTATCGCACGCCGACGTGCAAATAGAAGGCGCTAAAGCCGAAGCCAAAATGACAACGCTGATTTCGGAAATGCTGGCGCGTCTGTAAAAAAATAATCATCAAAAAAATACGAAATCATGATTAAAAAAGCGGTTATTCCTGCGGCGGGTTTCGGTACGCGATTCCTGCCGGCAACCAAGGCGCAACCAAAAGAAATGCTGCCGATAATCGACACTCCTGTAATTCAATACGTGGTGCAGGAGTGTGTGGATTCGGGCATCGAAGATATTTTGATTATTTCGGGAAAAGGCAAACGCTCTATCGAAGATCATTTCGACCGCAATTTCGAGCTGGAATCGCGAATCCAAGAGCGCGAGGACGAAATTCTGTACAACCGTATCCGCCACATCGAGGATATGGCAAACATACATTTCATCCGTCAGAAGGAATTGAACGGGCTGGGTGATGCTATCTATCATGCTCGTTTTCACTGCGGAGACCAGCCTTTCGCCGTTCTGCTGGGTGATACTATTATCGATTCGGTGATTCCCGTAACACAGCAACTTATAGATGCTTACGAACAATACGGTCAATGTGTGATTGCGGTTGAAAAGGTGCCGCGCGACAAGGTCTCGCGTTACGGAATTGTCGGAGGTACACAGCTGAACGATAAGCTGATGCAACTGTCGGAATTGGTCGAAAAACCGGAACGCGATAAGGCTCCATCCGATTTGGCCATCGCCGGACGATATATATTGACTCCGCAGATTTTTTCAGCTATCGAAAAAACCGCGCGCGGAAAAGGTAACGAGGTGCAACTTACCGACGCTCTGCGACTTCTGCTGAAACACGACAATATCATCGCTTCTACTATCGAAGGAAAAAGATACGACATCGGGAATAAACTTGATTTTCTGAAAACTACCGTCGAATTTGCTCTGAAACGTCCCGAATTTGCAACGAAATTCGAAGCTTTTCTGCGCAATACAATAAAAAATATCGACGAAGGAAGAAGAGCTTAATCTTGCGGATCGAATAAACGATATTTTTGATATGAATATTCAACAATCTCTTTCACTCGATTTATCCGACGCTGCCTTCGAGCTTTACAGACAAGAGTTTCTGCGCTTCGGCGGCAAATTCCATCGGGAGTTTGGTAAGTACTTCTTTTGCATATCCGTTTACGATGAGAGCTATGGCGTCTTCGGAGGCCAGACCTCGCTGATTGCAGTAAAATAGCTGTTCTTCACCGATTTTCGAGGTTGTAGCTTCGTGCTGTACTACGGCGTCCGGATTATCGACTTCGATGTGCGGAAAGGTGTGCGCTCCACAGCGGTCGCCCAGCAGAAGACTGTCGCATTGAGAATAGTTATGTGCGTTTTCGGCTCCTTTCATCACTTTTACTAATCCGCGATAGCTGTTGTTGCTGAGTCCGGCCGAAATTCCTTTCGAGACAATTCTGCTTCCGGTATTTTTTCCAATGTGAATCATTTTAGTACCGGTGTCGGCCTGTTGTCGTCCGGTGGTCATTGCCACCGAATAAAATTCGCCCACGCTGTTGTCGCCCTTCAAGATGCAGGAGGGATATTTCCATGTTATTGACGAGCCTGTTTCCACCTGTGTCCAAGAGAGTTTGGCGTTGTCGCCCTTGCAGATTCCGCGTTTGGTAACGAAATTAAAAATACCTCCTCGTCCTTCTTTATCTCCCGGATACCAGTTTTGCACAGTCGAATATTTCACTTCGGCGTTTTTGTGTACAATTATTTCTACGATTGCGGCGTGAAGTTGATTTTCGTCGCGTCGTGGAGCGGTGCATCCTTCGAGATAGCTTACATACGAGCCTTCTTCGGCCACAATGAGAGTACGTTCGAACTGTCCGGTATTTGCGGCGTTGATGCGGAAGTATGTCGATAATTCCATCGGACATCGCACTCCTTTTGGGATGTAACAAAATGATCCATCGCTGAATACGGCTGAATTTAGCGCGGCGAAATAATTATCGGAAGCAGGCACTACCGTTCCCAGCGATTTGCGCACCAACTCAGGATGTTGGCGCACCGCTTCGCTGAACGAGCAGAAAATTATTCCTTTTTCGGCGAGAGTTTCGTTGAAAGTAGTTTTTACCGACACACTGTCCATAACCGCGTCGATGGCTACGCTTGGCGATGTTCCTCCGGCCAGAGCCTCCTGTTCGGCAAGCGGTATTCCAAGTTTATTGAAAGCGTCTATCAGTTCGGGGTCTATTTCGCCCTCGCCGGTTCGTTGTTTTGGAGCAGCATAGTATATAAGATTCTGATAATCAATTTCAGGAATAGTGAGATTAGCCCATTTCGGGGCTTTTTGCTTCGTCCACAGCCGGAAAGCTTTCAGCCGGAAATCGAGCAACCATTCAGGCTCCTGCTTTTTTGCCGATATTAGTCTAACTATCTCTTCAGAAAGTCCTTTAGGAATGATTTCAGTTTCCACATCGGTAACGAATCCGTATTTATAATCGCCTGCAGCAACTTCGTGCAGGAGTTTGTTATGTTTTTTCTTATCTTCCATAAATTGCACAACACAAGGCATATCGACACGCATTTGCGTATTGTTTCCTCCTGTTTTTCGACGGCAAATTTAGTCCAATTTTTATTGTTTTTGCGCCATACATTTCAGTCCGTTTTCGGTCATTTGCCAGATAGCGTAATTTGAATCTTCGTATTCGCGGCAATTCCAGTAATTTAATTGATAGCTCATGCCACACACCGCCTGATTTGCTTTCACAAGGCATCCGAGAGGCAATTGCAATATCAGCGAAACCCTCTGATTTCGCCATAATACGTTGTCTTTCAGGCGAAACATCCGGTCGATATAAAGCGTCGAATCGCCTCCATCGATAGTGTAACTTATGTTTTCGATGTTTTTGATTGCCGCTTTGGGATTTCTTCCGCAGGCGCTCATCCTTTTAAAAAGATGCGCCTTGCCGTCGGGACTTTTTTCTATTGACAGTTGAACTCTGTTCTGTCGATTTCTTGTACTGAGGTAGAATTTTCTTTTTACGCTTTGATCGTCGATTACGATTTCGGTATCATAAAGCTCGTCCATCGAGGAAGCGGACAGGTATATTGTGTTATTTACAGAGAGTTGCACCGGTCTCGATTCTTCCATTCCGACAGTTTCTCTGAAATCCAGCGCAGTTTCTATCATCATATACGATGCGCAGATCAACGCCATTATCCACACTCCCCAGAGGCTGAGCGAGACGGTTTTGCCTATCGGTTTGAGACTTACCATTGTTTTCAGTCCAAACCAAGCTAAACGGAAGGCGGGGATGATTAACACAACAAGCAGCGCGACAACGAAAAGCGTGCGATATTTGCTGTCGATAAAATTATAAACCTCAAACAGGCCTTCGTCGTAACGAATCACTGCATTGTCGGTCAGATATATAGCTCCGGCTATCGGAAGTGCAATTATCATCAGAATAGCTGCTATCGACAGAGCTAATCCGCAGGCTTTAATCAAGAACAGTATTATGAAACTCAGCACTTTACCCAGTCCGTCGAAGATTGTAACGAAAAATCCTTTTGCTTCTGTGTTTCGGATGGTTTCTTCGGACTTTGTTCCCATTTCACGGATTTTGTTAATTATTCCGTCGAGATTATCGGGTTCGCCCTTCATTGCCATTTTGTCGGTCAGAGTTTTGGCTTCGGGAATTATTATCATCAAAACGATGTATAACACTAACATAGGGAATCCAAGAAAAAAGAATACGGGTTTGAAGATGTAATGAGCGCCGAAAAATAGCGAAGGACAAAGCCAGAGCGCGACAAAGATCAGACGTATCCACACGGCATTGATTCCGAGGAATATAGCCAGTCCTGCGCAAACTCCTCCAATACTTTTATTGTCGGGGTCGCGAAACAGTCGGCGTTGCGATTTTCCTTTATCTCGCTCGTCGGATGTTCTTGATTCAGGCAGTATTATCCACAAAATCAGATAGGCTATCGCACCTGCTCCGTAGGCAATGCTCAGCAATATCCAAACGATACGGACGAACGTGGGATCGATGTTCAGATAACGAGCTATCCCAGAGCATACTCCTCCAAGTATTCCGTTGATAGGTTCGCGAAACAGTTTTTTGTGTTTTGTGTTTGACTCTGCGGCGCGATTTGTGTTTTCCTGCGATTGTTCGTTTTGTTTCGAATCGAAATCCGAATCGAAATCCGAGACTTTTCCCAGCCTATCGATTATTTCGTCAACATCCTGTTTGATAACCACTTTCCGGTTGGCGAGTTTCAATTTTTCGTCCAGAAGTTCGGCGATGCGATTTTCGATATCCGAGACAATTTCAAATCCGTCGTGCGAATTGTTAAAACGATTGCGTATTTGCTTATCGTACTCCATTATTGCGTTATATGCGTCTTCTTCGATGTGAAAGATGCTTCCTGCAATGTTTATTATCAGTGTTTTATTCATGATTTTAATTTTGATTTTGATTTTTAAGTGTAGCCGATTCGACGGCATAAACAAGTTCTATCCAAGTTTTGTCTAACTGAGCAAGCGTTTCGGCGCCTTCGGCCGACAATCTGTAATATTTTCTTGGCGGTCCCGAAACTGATTCCACCCAGTTATAAGTCAGCAATCCATTGTTTTTCAGCCGTGTCAGCAGAGGATAAAGAGTTCCTTCTACCACAAGAAGCTTTGCCTTGCGCAGTTCCCCCAGAATATCAGAGGCGTAAATTTCTCCCCGCGAGATGATTGCCAGAATACAATACTCAAGTATTCCTTTACGCATTTGAGTTTGTGTGTTTTCTATCGTCATATTCTATTTTTTTTGTATAGGCTCGTTACGAACCTTAAAATCTAAATAACGATGCAAAGATATATGTTTTTTATAATACCATGCAATACATAGTATCGTGGATAAAAAATATTTGATTATCAGGGCAATAATTTTTTGCAGTCAGTAAGGAGAATGATGAAAGGAGTTGGGAAAAGGTCAAAAAAGAATTGGATTTAGCCCTTGCGATTGGCACATAATTTGCAGCACATTTATCTGTATTGACTCTATTATTAACAATTAAAATTTTGTATCATGGAATCAACCGAAAAGTTAAACAAATTGGTTTTGCACAGCGAATCTGAATTGTCCGACGGAGAATTGTTGCATATATTAGGCGGCTTCTCTGACCAAGCCCTTCTCACCAAAGAAGACGAAAAAGATTGTGGTTGCTCTTGTCAACCCGGCTGCAGTAACGGCTGCGCACCTGGCTGCGTGTACAAAAAATAACAATATTTGTTATTTTCATCAAGAACGTTGTCAGTCAGCGAGATGAAAAGGGGAGGATATTCGAAGTTACGGATACCTCCCCATTCGGCTCACGGCTGTCTAATTTAATTAAATACAATATCATGAGATACTTAAAACTAATAATCATTATTGTTTGCATGACAAGCGGCTTTGTCGTCGCAAACGCGCAGAATAAGGAAATAGTTTCCTACATTGATTTCCTGCAAAACCAAAAAACCCATCCGGTGGACTATGTTTTCGAACTTTTTGAAAAGTACGACATAGTAATACTCGGAGAACGAGACCACAGAGATATTTCACAGTACGAACTGATCAGTAA
>JAITGD010000125.1 GCA_031280885.1 Prevotellaceae bacterium
TAGGCTAAAGCCTACGGTTAATAAAGTGTCGTCCCTGCGGGACTTTCTTGCTTACACCCTCATGTGCCGTTCATCTGTAATCGATCTTATGGTTTAGCACCTCAATTTAATATTTCGCCGAAAAAAGAGGTTCAAAAAAGATTCAGGATTTCAAGAACCAAGAACCAAGAACCAAGAGACACAGAAAGCAGAAAAGAAGACTGCGTAGCGTCCTGGCTCTTGATTCCTGTAATCCTGTAATCCTGAAATCCTGAGTCCAAAAATATCATCTGCCAAGCACCGACAGCCGGAAATCGACAGTAAAATCAGACAAAATTTGAGCAGATCGAAATATTTTTTTAACACCTGATTATGAGCTAATATAGCAGATATACGAGCATAAATAATGAAGATTTCGAGAGAAAATCTTTCGTCGGCGTTTGCAGATTTGAAAATAAGCATTACCTTTGCACCGCGATTTCGCAAAAAACGGTGTGGTAGTTCAGCTGGTTAGAATACCTGCCTGTCACGCAGGGGGTCGCGGGTTCGAGTCCCGTCCATACCGCGAAATAAAACGCTAATTATCAATAGTTAAGATAGTTGGCGTTTTTTCGTTTGGATTTTTGGCGAGATAAGGAAAAACATACCACCAGATACCACCAATATAACATTCAGCTAAAAGCTTTTACCCCTTATGTTCTTTTTGTTCAAGCAAATGAGTTAATTCCTGCTCAACTTCTTCAATCGTAGGCAAAGCCGATTTCAATTCTTCGGGAATAGCTTTACTTAATTGATAATCACTCACGCCGATAGCTTGATTGTAGCCTGCTAATGCGTATTGAGCCATGATTTCATCTTTTCCCCGACAAAGCAACAAACCAATGGTTTTGTTGTCATATTCGCCTCTTAATTTGTCGTTTACCACATTGATATAAAAATTCAATTGTCCGGTATATTCTGGTTTAAAAGGCGTTTTGAGCAATAGGTTGTTGCGTAATTGTAACTAATGTTTCTTGAATATTTGTAAATTGCGCAAGAGGTTCTTGCGTAATTATATTATCCTCTGAATTAGCTATTTGTATTTGCGCAACAGCTTGTTGCGTAATTTCATATTCATTCAAACCCTTTGCTACAGATAAAACCTTAGGGATAGTGGGTGTTTCCAACTCCTTATCTACAACAATCAGTTGATTAATAATGCTTAATGGATACTGTTTGGCAAATTGGCACATGTAAATAAGATTTCTGGGAGAATAGCCTTTCTTTTCAGGATATTTATCCCGAATCGCTTTCGATATCTTATCTATAACCTTGCCTCCCCAGCCTAATCTTTTCTGATTGAACAAAATAAAATGTCCAAGTTTCCAATAGTGCAATAACATTTGCACATTGGCTGCGGAAATAAGTTTTACCTGCGCCTGTTCGATTTCCGAACCTATTGCATGGATAAATTCGCTAAACTCTTTCTGCTGTATTCTGTTATCTTGTTTATTCATATCTTGTTAATTCAATTATTCAAACATGATACCGGCATTAAATTCGGCTACCTGAATAGTACTTCCGTTGGTTTTGTCCCAATTTTCGATGACCACCTTTATATAACGATATGATTGTTCTGGAAATTCAACGGTGATTTCATTGTCATTCTTTAAGAAATTAACTGCGTAATGCTCCCTGATGGGTGTAAACGTTACATTATTGTCTGATCCATAAATCGATATTTGTCTTGCACGGATCCAAAAGGAGACATTGTTTTTTGCAGTGCGGTGCATATAGGCGACGTAATTGAACGACTTTACGCTTTGCATATCAATAGTAAACGAAGGAATATAATCGGCTTGACCGGTAACTCCCTGGTGGGTTTTTCCTGGTTTGACGAAAGAAAATGCGGATGTTGTATCGTTGTCGATCATGTAAAAAGGCTCGTTACCACCGACTGCGGAGTCGGTTACTCCTGTGATTGAAGCGCTTATTGTCCATTTGTAGCGATCGAGCGGAATCCTGCTTTCCGGTTTGGAAGCAGTGATTCCTTGCAAAGGCAGGGGCGTCCATTCGGGACGGTTTTGCCCTGTTACCATGATACATTCTTCCACTGTTTTTGGTAAGGCTACGATAGTGCCTTTGGCAATTTCACCGGCGATTCTTGCATTCAATTTGGTTTTCAAGGATTCATTGCTAACACGGATTCCCCACTGATTGAAAAATTCGCTCAAATCGTATCCCGTTATCTGTGACGATTTCCATATCAGATACATGCGCCGTTCGTCGGCTCCGCTCTCCAACACCTTCTCTTCACGCACGATACGATGCAAGGTTTTATAAAACCGGTCTCCGAAAAGTAGGAACAGCTGTTCCCACACCATAAAGCGCAATTCGCTGTAATCAAAGCCGATAATACTTGTTAATTTGCTATCCAGCATATCGTACACCCGTTGTTCGATAGGTAAGTTCAGATAGGTACTCTGTGCTTGCGTCCACCGTGTAGCGGAAGTACGGTTATAATTGGACCCCACAATGTTCCGTTCCACGACGTATGAATAAATATTAACCGTCGATTCGCTTGCCCGATTAATCAAATATGCCGGTTGTTGGTGCTGGTGTCCTATTTCGTGTCCCAGCATCCACGAATTATTGTTTGGCACGCCTATTTTAGTCAGGTAACGCATCTGTTTTCCTGCTGGATAACCGGTATAGCCGGCATAAGCGGCATGTGGGAGAGGTAAAGTATTTTCTGCCAGCAGAAAACGTACTTCTCCGGCTTTCAGGCGATGATGCAGCGGATTCGGATCCTTATTGTCCAAGCCGCTGATTTCGCTTTCTTTATCAATCAATGTATGAATCGCCTCCATCCAATCGTTTTTATTTTCATTGATGGAGTAAAGTTGCGCCGCCTCCCGCGTAGCAACAATTGCCGCATAATCGGAATGAAAGATTACGTCGGGCGTTTGGTAAGCCTGCATCATCTCCGTAAACTCCTCATCAGTAGTTACTCCATACACATAATGTGGCGCGCGAACCTGTTCGCTGTTTGCAGTGAAAGTGATTTTCGCACGACCTTTCGGTTCACCATCGCCATTATGTAAAAAACCGAGCCAGATAAGACCGCCCGAATGTCGCGTAATCGTATTAATGCCGGCTGTCAATCGGGTCGTTACGCCGATACTCCTGTCGCCCACATTGAATCCCAGCGTGCCGACGGTAAGTTCTGGCATTGTATTTTGGTCGGCGGCTGTAAGGATTTCAACCTTAACCTCTACTGTTTTACCGGCTTCGATGTAGAAACCTGTAGGCTGTCGGTCGTATTTTCTTAGTGCTTGACACAAACGTATCCGTTCTTTTTCGGCACTATTGATCTGCTTGATTTCAAAAGTCTCCGGATAAGGCGTTATAATCTTTGCATTTGCCATGCCGCTCGTGAAAATCAATAAAAGTAAAAAATCCCGCATAGAAACATGTTAAAAATCGGCGTAAAGTTATGATAAATTTTCATATCTCTTATTGACGATTTTCAACTATCTTTGCGAGGAATTTTAAATATTTTCACAATGAATAAAACGTTTATTGCTTTGTTATTGATTGCGGTACTGTTTAATGCCTGCGACAAAAAAGCTGAAATTCCCAGTAAAGTGATTACATTCAATGTGTTTCATTGTATCACAACCGAAGAGCCGCCGCCTCAAGACGGCGTCTATTACCTGAAATCGCCTGGAGCTGATATTCTGATTTACAAGGCTTCGTCCCTATTTGGCTCATATCTGAGCGATGAGAAGGGGAAAGTTACCATTACTCTTGAAGAGGGTGAATATGATTACATTGTGATAAATGGAAATGAAAAAAACATTACATCCGACAAATATGTAATCGCAGGTATTTTTTCTACATCAGAAGAAATACACAATTCTCCGAGCCAAGCGAATGTCGCTATCGGCAGTTTAAGATACAAGGATCTTAATATGGATGGAATTATCAATGAGCATGATAAGGCCGAATTTGCACACCTAAAAGTCGTAAACGACGCTTCGGTAGATATATATTGCCCCACCTGTTTTAACCCTCGAAGAAATTGATTATCACTTGCTTCTGCGGGATATGAATGAACTATTAAAGCCAGTGCTGAAATTAGCATGGCAAATAGACGCCGCCATAACGCATGAAGCAAACTTGGATTATCCCTTCTACGCTTTTTCTAATTTCACAATATCACCTTATAATTCAACTGTTTCAGATATGTATAGATATCCATACTGGTTAAACAATTACACAAATCGCGCTCTGGAACGGATAGATGAATTATCAAATGCAACGGAAAACGAAAGGCAAAAAGTTTTATCGAGAATCCTCTTTTTGAGAGCGTATGCCTATTCCACTCTTCTAAACTATTTTGGAGGAGTTCCGATTGTGTTTTCAACTTACGACAACGATTCTCTTCTCAACAGAGAAAGCGCCGAAAATGTTGCGAATCAGATATTTTCTGACTTGAACCAGATTATTTCCATCAATAACGATACATTGAAATACATGGCAAGTCAATTGGAAGCCAGAGTTGCTCTAAATCAGGGATTATATCAAAAAACATTCGACGCCGCGCGAAGAGTTATTGATTCTCGTCGATACACCTTATCCGACGAAATGACCTGGGGAAGCGACGCTGTTGGTGAGGCTGTTGATATACAATTGCCCTCAGTCATGAGCAAGGGAGAGTTAAGTTATCCCTTTCGTTATGCGGAAATTCTGCTCTTATATGCCGAAGCAGCAATTGGGCTGGGAAACAATACCATAGCCCTGCAAACAGTTAATCAGTTAGAACAATGGCAAACTTTGTCGGAAACGCAATCGGCAAACACAGAGGATATTAAAAATTCAATAAATAATCTTTGGTCAGTAATCCTAAATAAAGAAGGACATAGATTTGCTCAATTAAAACGTTCCGGCAAATTCTTAGAATCATTAGCTCAATACGGAGCAGAGGAAAAGCACAAACTACTGCCGATTCCCGACCGTACATATATACCGCAAAATCCTGGCTGGGAGAATTAACTTTGTTACTTTTAAGTATCTTTACAACTCGAATTGTTGAACCAATAAAAAAATTACAAAAATGGCAATAGTAACAAACAACGTTGTTATGCAAGGAGCAAGGGGTAAAATAGGTAATTCAGTATCCCGTCAGCAAGACGGGAATACTATTGTATCTATATATAAGGTGCCATATAACCCCCGTACAGAGAAGCAGCAGGAAGGGCGTGGACGTTTTCGCAAGGCTGTGCAGTATGCAAAATCAGCTCTTGCCGAACCGAAGATAAAGTCTCTGTATGAGGCCGCTGCACGCCAAAGTAAACGTAAGGTCTATCATACAGCCTTGTCTGATTATCTCACTCAACCTATTGTCGAATGGATTGATGCGCTGCCGGATAGTATGGAAATCCGCATCCTTGTGACCAATGTAATTACCGTTATGAGCGTGCATATCCGCATATTAGGCCATGGTGAGGCTCTGTCGGAAGAAGGTGAGGCACATCTCGACGCGGCCGGCACATGGAGATACACATCCCACGAAAATCTTCAGACAGGCAATCGCTTAGAAATAATTGTTACTGACTACCCCGGCAACATCGTTGTATGTGAATGGTCATGTTGATATTTCCTTCTCAAAAATATTTACTGTGGAACCCCTGACGGGATTCGGGCTGTGAGTTGTGGTGAGATTTTCTATTGATATTGATGCCCTACGGACATCAGGATTCGACAAGATTGATTGTCCAAATTGCCCGTAGGGCATTAATATCAATAGAAAGACGTGAACACTCTCGACCCGAACCCCGTCAGGGGTTCCACAGCAAATATTTTTCATAGCACCTCAAACTTTTTTTGAACCTACATATTTCACATTCCTAAAATAAACATAGTCACAACGGAATCACAACGGAATCACAACGGAATCACAACGGAATCACAACGGAGTTTTAACGAAGAACAAACATACGAATATCGAAGTTCGGATAACTTCTGCGCGACATAGCAGACTTTTCTGCTTCTTTGTGAGTTTTGTGAGCTTTGTGGGAATTTGAAAGGCACAGATTCTTTGTCGGGAGATTGAAAAGAATTTAGCGGGAGAAAAAATAATTAACTTTGCGGGTCGATATGGATGTCGATAAACACATTGTAACAATGGATGATTATAACGAACAAAGCGCATTGACGGTCAATCCGGGAATTGAGCAGCCGCCGGTGGTTAATCCAGAGGCCATTGCGCAGATAAGGCGCAACAGACCTAAGCCGATGAGCGTTGAACAGTACGTTGATGGAATTTTGTCGGGCAATATTACAATACTTAGTCGTGCTATTACTCTGATAGAAAGTCTTCGAGAAGAGCACAACGACATGGCGCGAGCTATTGTTGAGAGTTGTTTACCCTCGTCGGGCAAATCGATACGAATTGGGATAACGGGTGTTCCCGGAGCGGGGAAAAGCACTTTTATTGAAGCATTTGGAAAATTGCTTACCGGAGCGGGAAAAAAGTTAGCAGTATTAGCTATCGACCCCAGCAGCGAGCGCTCGAAGGGAAGCATACTTGGCGACAAAACACGTATGGTCGAGCTAAGTTGCGATCCGGCGGCATTTATACGTCCAAGTCCTTCAGCAGGTTCGCTTGGAGGCGTTGCCCGCAAGACCCGCGAAAGCGTCATCCTTTGCGAAGCTGCCGGTTTCGACGTAATATTCATCGAAACGGTAGGCGTAGGACAGTCGGAAACAGCTGTACATTCGATGGTTGATTTCTTTCTTCTGATAATGCTTGCCGGAGCGGGCGACGAATTGCAGGGCATCAAAAGAGGAATTATGGAAATGGCTGATATGCTGGTCATAAATAAAGCCGACGGCAGCAACATTCAAAAAGCAATGCAAGCTCAGGCGCAGTACAAGAGCGCCTTACATCTGTTTCCGCCAAAAGCATCGGGGCAGCCTGCCGGAGTGCTTACTTGCTCATCAACAGAAAAAACCGGCCTGAGGGAAATCTGGCTCGAAATTCAGGAATACATCAAACTTGTAGAACACAATGGATTCTTCGCCTCGAACCGTCGAGAACAGACAAAATATTGGATGTACGAAACGGTACACGACACGCTGATACAGAAATTCTATTCGCATCCATCGATAAAACAGGAGCTTAAACATTACGAAGAGCAAGTATGCAACAATCGAATGTCGCCCTTCACCGCAGCGCTGGAACTGCTGAATCTGAGAAATAAATAAGCATGTCGATAATTAGCTCATACTTTGCATGAAACTGTATATCGTACCGACTCCAATAGGTAATCTTGAAGACCTTACCTTTCGCGCTGTACGCATACTGCGCGAAGCCGATTTGATTCTGGCTGAGGATACGCGAAAAACAGCTATCCTTCTGAAAAAGTATGAGATAGATACACGGATGACCTCCAATCACAAATTTAACGAACATCGAAAAGCCGAGCAGCTTGTGTCGCAAATTGCACAGGGAAAGTCGGCTGCATTGGTAAGCGACGCCGGCACGCCGGGAATATCCGATCCGGGATTTCTGCTGGTGCGAGCCTGCATCGAAGAAGGCGTCGAGGTGGAATGTTTGCCCGGAGCTTCGGCGCTGATTCCGGCGCTGATTAACTCCGGATTTCCTTGCGACCGCTTTTGTTTCGAGGGATTTCTTCCTCAAAAAAAAGGACGAACAAAAAGAATATCAGCCCTGAAATCCGAAGAACGAACTATGATTTTCTACGAATCGCCATATCGCACGCTGAAATGCTTAGAACAATTCGCCGAAGTCTTTGGCGGTGAACGCCGTGCCTGTGTGTGCCGCGAACTGTCGAAAATACATGAAGAAAACGCTCGGGGAACTTTGAATGAACTTGTCGAAAAATTCAGAGAACGAGAACCAAAAGGCGAAATAGTGATAGTGGTGGAAGGATTCAAAGATGCAACAAAGGCAAATTATCAAGACGAAAACGAATGGAAAAACATCGAGTAGCAGAAATGTTCGACGGAATCGCCTGTCGATATGACTTTTTAAACCGCCTGCTCTCGGCCGGCGTCGATAGAAGTTGGCGACGAAAACTTGTGCAAATGCTTGAAAAACAAAAACCTCTTCAGATTCTCGACGTCGCCGCCGGAACCGGCGATTTGGCTATTGCCTGCGCTTCGATAAAACCCGCGCCAAACAGAATTATCGGTATCGATATATCGACAAACATGCTCGAAAAAGGCCGCGAAAAAGTCGCAATGCGCGGGCTGGATAAACTTGTGAATCTGCAATATGGCGACGGAGAAAAAATAGCTTTCGACGATTGCGCTTTCGACGCTCTTACTATTGCCTTCGGACTGCGAAATTTCGAAAATCCCGAACAAGGGCTGAAGGAAATGAATAGGGTGCTTCGACGGGGAGGCGTCGTTTATATTCTCGAATTTTCGATGCCGCGCAAAGGTCTTGCAGCCGCTTTATATCGACTTTATTTTACGAAAATATTGCCCTCCGTTGGACGAATATTCTCCGGACATTCAACCGCTTATGGATACTTGCCGAACTCTGTAGGGAAATTCCCACGATACGAAGCTCTGCTGGATATGATGCGTGCAGCCGGTTTTGAACATCCAGAATATCGACCGCTAACTTTCGGTATAGCTACAATATACACCGGAATAGCTACTGATAAATAATTAATCAAATATATCATGCTCGATAAACTCAAAGAGCTTTTAAAGCCAGGAACAAAGGCTGTTACAGTAACTCACATCAATCCCGACGGCGACGCCATTGGTTCATCGCTGGGATGGGCTGATTTTCTGCGCGAACAGGGCTTGGTGGTCGAAGTAATAACACCGAACTCATTTCCCGAATTTCTTTCCTGGATGCACGGCGCTAACGATATTACAATCTTCGATAAACAGCGCGACAAAGCTAAACAGATACTTAGCGAAGCTGAACTGCTTTTCTGTATGGATTTCAACAGTATCGTCCGTCTTGAAACTCTTGGAGAGTATATCAAAACACTCAATCTGAAACATATATTGATTGACCATCATCTGAATCCTCCTCTCGCGGAATACTTTCTGGTATTTTCAGAAACCCCAATAAGCAGCACCTGCGAGCTGGTGTACAGGATGATAGTGGAGCTGACAGGTAGCAAAAAAATCCCGCCGCATCGAGCAGAAGCTCTTTACGCTGGCATAATGACCGATACCGGTGGATTTTCGCACAGCTGTACTGCCGAACTTTTTCGCCTTGTGGCCGACCTTATCGACTGCAACATAGATAGAAACAAAATACAAAACGACGTTTACAATAACTTCACCGAAACACGTATTCAA
Organism: Prevotellaceae bacterium; assembly: GCA_031280885.1. Classification (GTDB taxonomy): domain Bacteria; phylum Bacteroidota; class Bacteroidia; order Bacteroidales; family UBA932; genus JAIRLF01. The sequence continues at coordinate 9,316 of JAITGD010000125.1, forward strand.
CTGATCGGATACAGCCTCTACGAGCGTATGAAAGTAATTCCCGAATACTGCGCGGCATATATATATCTGACTAAAACCGAACTTGATAGATTCAATTTCGCTCCGGGCGATACCGAAGGACTTGTAAACATGCCGCTGACAATAAAAGGAATACGCCTTTCGGCTCTCTTTACCGAAAGCTCCATGGGATATGTGCGCGTATCCTTGCGCTCAACCGGCGAATTTTCGGTGAACGACCTGGCTCAGACGTATTTCAACGGTGGCGGACATAAAAACGCTGCCGGTGGTAAATCCTTCAGAACCATGCAGGAAACCATCGAATACTTTGAAAAAATATTGACTTCGGGAGCCAAGAGCCAGGATTGCAGGAGTCAAGACTTCGGACACAACTTAATGAATAAAGAATAAATAAATAACACAAATGGAAAAATCTGAAAACACCCCCAAGACCACCGCGAGTCCGGATGTCCTGGCTCCTGGCTCCTGCAATCCTGATTCCTCTAAGCTCATCGTCCCCGATTTTGATAACGAAACCTTCCGCACGGCAGTTGATTTCGTCAATAACACCTATCAGCATATCTTCCTTACGGGAAAGGCCGGTACGGGGAAAACTACTTTTCTGAAATATATACGTCAGAACTCTCCAAAATGTATTCTGGTAGCTGCGCCTACGGGCGTTGCAGCCATCAATGCGGGAGGTGTAACGCTGCACTCGCTGTTTCAACTCTCGTTTGAACCATACATCCCCGGCACAAGATTCAAAAAATCATTCACTTTCAGCAAGCAAAAACGCGACCTGATTCAACATGCCGACCTGCTTGTAATCGACGAGGTGAGTATGCTGCGAGCCGACTTGCTCGATTCTATTGACGCAACATTGAGATACATACGCCGCGATACAAGAAACTTCGGAGGAATACAGATGCTGTATATCGGCGACATGTTTCAACTGCCGCCGGTGGTGAAAGACGGAGAATGGGAACTTCTGAAGGAATATTATCAAAGCCCCTTTTTCTTTCATTCAAAGGCCTTTGCCAAAACAAAACCCGTGTATCTGGAACTGAAAAAAGTCTATCGACAACGCGAACGCGAATTTGTAGATCTGCTCAACAGAGTACGTAATAACGAACTTGCTCCTTCGGATTTTGCTAAACTGAACGAGCGCTATCGTCCCGATTTCGCCCCTCCTTCCGAAGGAGAAAAATACATTGTACTATGCACTCATAACTATAAGGCCGACAATATAAATACGGAAAAACTCGCCGCTCTCGAAGGAAAAATGCACAGCTTCGAAGGCGAAGTAAAAGGCGATTTTCCCGACTACTCGCTTCCAACCGACCGCGAATTGCAACTGAAAGTCGGCGCGCAAATAATGTTCATCAAAAACGACTTGCGTAAACCGTCGAGATACTACAACGGCAAAATCGCCGAAGTAACACGTATCGAAAACGATGAAATATACGCTCGTCCCGAAGGTCAGAACGAAGACTTTAAAATCGAAAAAGAAGTCTGGAGAAACGTGAGATACAAATTCGACCGAACTCGTGCCGAAATAGAAGAAGAAGAACTTGGCTCTTTTAAACAATTTCCCGTGAGAACTGCCTGGGCTATAACTATTCACAAAAGCCAAGGACTGACTTTTGAAAGAGCTGTAATCGACGCCGGACAAGCCTTCGCCGCCGGACAAACCTACGTGGCGCTGAGTAGATGTACTTCGCTGGATGGAGTGATATTACGCTCGCCTATCAAACCCGACAGCGTCCAAACTAACGAACACGCCGTAGGATTTGCCCGCTCGGAACCTCCTGCTGACGCTCTGGCAAAACAACTTGAATCTGCAAAAAATCAGTATAAAACAGAACATTTTCTCCGTTTCTTCGACTTTACCCCTCTGATGACTTTGCTGAATAATCATAATCGACTTACAGAGTATAAAGTATCCGACGAACTGATAAGCGCTCACGAACTCTCCGAAGAACTGTGTATGAGAGCCGCAGTGCTTAGAACTACCGCAAACAGATTCAGCGAACAGCTACGCCTGCTGATAAACGCCGGAGATAAAGAACGGCTCAAAGAACGATGCTCAAAAGCTGTCGATTACTTTATTTCCGAAATAAACAAATCAATAATCCTGCCTCTGCAAAATCATAAAAACGGATTCTCGAAAAAAAAACGCGCAAAAGCATACTGGACTGCCCTCAACGAATTGGAAAACGATATAATATTCTTTGCTAATCGACTGCTTACCATTCGCTACGACAATGAGCTAATGGTCGAAAACATACAAACGAAGGCAATTAAGAATTAAGAATTATGAATTATGAATTAGCTACGCAGGCTGGTTTGATAGTCTTTTTGCACGCAGATGACGCAGATCTTTTTTATCAAACCGTCCCAAGCGTCCCAAACCGCGTAGGGGCGCGATTAATCGCGCCCCTACATGATGATAAACCAGCCTGCGTAGCTAATTCATAATTCATAATTCATAATTCAAGAAAAGTAACATACCACCACAGATTCCCTTGCAGTCGCGATTTTCTTTTGACCACAAAATGCGCCGGCGGAGTTTCTACTACCATGCCCTTGTAGGTGATTTCCACCTTATACCAGGCTTCTTCGGTGGCGTAGAGTTTCAGATGCGGAGAACCCGGCACGGGCGTCCAGTTTGCGCCGCCGTCGTTGGAAACAAGCCAATTGTAAACCGCCGCCGGATACCGATAATTCACCGTCAGCCATGGATGGCGCGAGCAGGAATCGTGCAGCACAATCGAAGGCACGTGCAGGAGGTCGATGACAAGCCTTGCGCTGTCGCAGCCTGCCGGCGTGCAGATGCTGTATTTGACCGTATCGCGCCGCCCTCCCTGCGTGGCGCAGTCGGCGTGGTCGTGCCGGTAGAGAATAGCCGTACCTCCATCGACCGTCGCCGTGCCGCGTTTGCCCTGAATGGCAATGGTGAGCGAGCCGCCGGCGGCATTGACGTCGTTTGCCAGCACGTTTGCCGTTGAGCTGCCGCAGGCGAATACAGCCATGCGGTCGTCCTTAGCATCGGGCGGGACGCTGCGCCAGACCTTGCCGGCGTAAACCGAATCGGCCGTTTCGCCGTTGTAGCGTACCGACATGCTGATGGTGTTTTCGCCCATGTTCAGCAGCGAGGCGGGGATAGTCAGCGAATGGCTCGAAGCCGAGAGGTTTTCCACCGCCGCAGCGTAAGGAGCGCCATTGACCAACCAGCTTACGGAGGTAAAAGTCTTTTCTATCAACCGAGTTATCGAAATCATATCATCGCCTTGGAAAGAGTGCATTTCGGCAGTGGTGTTTTTGTAGAAAATAGCGCTGTGCGGCGGCGTCTTTGTGCGGATCATGAAGTATGCCTGCTGTAAATCGGCAGCTCCGGCGCCCGCCGAATAGCCGTAGGATTCCCAATTTCCTTCGCCGGTCATGTAAGCAATCATGCCGGCGGGGTTGGTCAACACGATCTGTACGTTGTCATTCGTATTATATTGCTTGGTGGCGATAACATAATTCGGATCGACGGTGTTGGTATAGAAACGCAGATTGACGAAGGCAACGGAATCGCCGTTATTCCAGGTTTCCTTGACCGTCATATTGTCCTGCGAGCCTGCCGGAATCATCACGTGCAGAAGTTGTCTTACGATAGCACTGAGCACGCCCGGAGTCGGCACAAAGGGCGCGATTACAGTGGAGGTGATGCGTTGTTCTACGGGCGCCGTCCACATCAGCGCAGGGGCGAATCCCAACACCCGGCTGACGATAACAGGCTTGTCCGCGGTGATTTTCACCGGCAGGGGCGAATTGTCTTTGTAAACCGTGTCCTGGCTGAGCGAAAACTCTATCCAGTTTCTTGCATGGACGGTGTGAGTCGTCGGGAAAGGCGTGCTGCTTGTTCCACAAAATGCATTGGGGTAATAAGGCGTGCCGCTCAGCGTAACGGTCGTATAGTTTTGAGTAGCCATAACTCTGATTCTGTCTTGAGGAACTACGGTTGCACTAGCTCGATTATATGAATTCGCCCTGCTGTTAAGATCCCATACAAAATAATTCCGCCCTGCTGTATTCCGTGGCCATATCTGCTCATAAACATGATCTTCGGCGCCGGCAGAAACCTCGCCGCTCATCCACGAAGAACTGAATACGGCTACAGGCTTGTCGGCTTCTACCGAATAGCCCATAAGATCCTCCGGAGGCTGAGAGTTCCATAGCCCCCCAATCTTTGAGGGACTCATAATCATGTAATAAAACCCTTCGCCGACGGTAGCAAGCGTTTCGGTCGCCACAGTGGTTCCGTTTTGGTGTTTGATAGTGAAGGTCGTATTTGGCTGAGTCGCCATCACGTAAATGGTCGGTTGCTGGCTTCTACAAGATATGACGGCATATTCCGTTCCCATGGCCGTTACGGGTAGGATGCAGGTGCCGTCGGTGAGTTCTGATCGTAAATTCATTGCATACAGGGCGATATTCTCCGTCGAAGTGATTTTTAAACCCTTTGTTGTTTTACCCGTATATATTGTACCGGCAGGCCCTTCAAAAAGCCAAAGAATCTGAGATTTCGCAAAATCCACCTGCTTAGTATAAACGCCCGGTTCGTAATGCTGGTTGTTGTCCACATACGAGCCATCTTCGATATATTGCGTGGTAATGGAACAGGGTTTCGTTACCACATAACGAATGTATAAGCCACCGTGATTAGTGTAATTTTGTCTGAAAGCGACATAAAACTCCCTGCCCAGCGTGGCGCTTTGCTGCGCGTGGGAGGCAAGGGCGGCAAAGAGGAAAAGAAGGGCGAGGCCGAGCCTTTTAACTTGTTTCATAGCATTGCGTTATTGATAAAGGCAGCAAGTCCGGCAGTCTGCTTTCTGCTTTCTGCTTTCTGCATGATCATGGGATTATTGTGCTGATGATTTCCGACCAGGGTCCTTTATCGCCTCGAGTGCTGTCCCAGCGGAGGATTATGTAGATAGTTTTGCCACGTTGCGCTTCGTCGAATTTGAGGATATGCGAGGCTCGTGATGAAAATTCCGAGCGTTGCAGATCGTCGGTAGTCGTTGGAGGGGTGTCGAGAACAGAGTATCGGATTTCGCAGCCTCTCACACCTATGGGTTTTGCTTTGGCTTCGGAAGCCGAATCGTGCCAGTCGAGCCGCACTTGTCTTGGGCCGGCGATGCGCACCGTAGCCAGCGGCCAGGTAGTAGGCGCCGCCGCATGAGTGGGAATAGCGTCCGGCACGTGCAAGCCGAGCTGGATACGGTCGTCGTCGGTAACGGCCTTGTTGTAGCGCAGATGTACGTTCACAAAATCGCGCACGGATTTGCTGGCGGCCTCTGCTTTTTCTTTTCGGTCGAGGCGGTCGGCCTTACCTGCGTTAGGATGCTCGGCCTTTTCGTGGGCAGCCTGAAAGATGTCTGCTTTCTCCTGAGCCGGAGCGCTTGCGCCTTCCGGTATCTCAAAGCGCTGCAGGCTTGGCGTGAGATATTTAAAGAAGTTAATCAGCCAGCTCGCAAGAGGGCCAAATGCTTTGGGTAGATAATCATGTGATTTCATATAGAGATATTTTTAAAAAGATGGATAATTTGCTAAGATCGATGAAATCGATGAAATCGATGAAATCGGCGAAATCGATGAAATCCTTAAAGACCTTAATGTCCTTAAAGATTCTAAAGACTTTAATGTCCTTAAAGACCTTAATGTCCTTAAAAGGCGGGCATCCGCCGGACTTAGGCGGGCATCCGCCGGACTTGCGCGGGCATCCGCCGGATTTGCGCGGGCATCCGCCGAAGATGCGCGGGCATCCCCCCAAATTAGGCGGACATCCGCCGGATTTGCGCAGACGTCCGCCGAAGTTATCGGGGTGATGTGTTGGTAAGGCAAAAGCTGCGACAAACTCGAAGACCGAGCATTTTTTGTCGCCGACTATGCTAAAATATTGATGGGGGGGGGGGGGTAATTTACACAGAATCACGCAGTTGCGCGATTGACGAGAAGTATTTGTAGTATATGCGATCATCGTTCTATCTGTGTTGTTATCAATATTGCCGGCAAAAGTAATAAGATTTTTTATGATCGCACACCAAAAACAGCAAAGATTTGTGGAAATAATTTTTAATCAATTAAAAATCAGCGAGAAAAAATTTTAAGAGGGATTCAGGATTGCAAGAACCAAGAGCCAGGACGCTACGCAGTCTGGATTGATTAATGATTAATGATTAATGATTAATGATTAATGATTAATGATTAATTGGCTACGCAGGCGGGATTGATAGTTGTTTAGCACGCAGATGACGCAGATTTTACGGATGCACGCAGATTTTTTATCAAGCCGTCCCAAGCGTCCCAAGCGTCCCAAGCGTCCCAAGCCGTCCCAAACAGTCCCAAATCGTCCCAAATCGTCCCAAGCGTCCCTCCCAAACGCCGTAGGGGGCGCGATTAATCGCCTCTCTGCATGATGACAAATGCCGTCCCGTTAGGGACGGAATGTTGGTAGAAAACGTAAGTCCAAGCTCGCAAGCACCGTCCCGTTAGGGACGGAATGTGAAAATACGCAGTCAAGCAGAAGGCAGAAAGCATGTTCTATGCTGCCTTCTGCCTTCACATTCCGTCCCTAACGGGACGGCGAGAGGAGGATGGAGGCGCTTCATTCTACCAACATGCCGTCCCGTTAGGGACGGCATTTGTCATCATGTAGAGAGGC
>JAITGD010000185.1 GCA_031280885.1 Prevotellaceae bacterium
CCTGCATTTTTGTCTGCGCTCGATGCGCATCCCTGCAACAAAAAAGGCGCGCCGGCTGTTGCAATCAGCCCTGTTTTAATGAATGTTCGTCTTGTCCAATTCATGATATTTCAAATTTATGTTCTTGTTACACAAGTATTTAAAAAACCTCTTTGAGGTGTGTTGATTACTATTTTAAGAATGCAAAGTTAGATTTTCGCCTGACTTTTGGATTGCAATTATTATATGGTATAGAAATCCAAAAGTTGAACAAGATCCCATCTTTTAGTGATAGATCATTGAGGGATGTCAAAAACTACTTTTGTTGGGTTTTGCAGAGATGATGCTTGAATTTATTGCTAATATATTAATTACAAATCGGATATAGCCTCTGGTGAGTTTTTGGAAGTGCTGTATTTCTGTTGTCCGAAAGCTACATTCTGAAGATAAAGCAGTTTAGGTTATTTTTTAATACATTGTAAATAAACATATTGCAATAGATTATCAAAAAATACCACATTTGTGGTATTGCGCTGCCTATATCGGAGGCAGTACCTTTGTGCCTTGATAAATTTTTGTAATATTAATTTAAACTTGTAATACAATGAACACAAAAAAATTGTCAATTTTTATTCTCTTGCTTGCTTTTGCAGGGATAAGCACAGCAAATGCGGGCGACAAAACGGTAAAATTTCGTACCGAAAACATGCGCTGCGGCGGTTGTGCCGGAAAAATCAAAAAGGCGGTTACTGCTCTTGATGGCGTATCCGAGGTCAGCGCCAATTTGGAATTGCGAGTGGTAACAATTGCTTACGACGATCAAAAGGTAAATTCTGATCAGTTGAAAACAGCCATTGTCGAGGCCAAATTCACTGCCGAAGATTATGACCCGAATGAGGTTATCGCGCGGACGATTTCATTCAAAGCCAATCAGATAGGATGTGGCGGATGCGTGGCCAAGGTAAAGAAAAACATCGGAGCCGAAACCGGAGTGATTTCGGTGGATGTTGATCTTCCGACGAAGGAGGTAAAGGTCGAATATGACGCTAATAAACTAAGCGCCAAAGAAATCAAAAAAGATTTCCAGAAATTCGACTATACAGTAGTTCGTTATTGGGCAAACGAAAAAGTCAAATACGCTTCATTCAATCTTGAACAGTTGGACGAAAGCAAAGTGGCTGACGTCGAGGGCAAACTGACTAAGGAGAAAGGCGTCTTGGATGTAACGGTCAACGGAAAAACAAAAACCGTTGCAATTGCCTATAATGGCGAAACTTTTACGGAAGAAGCACTGGAAAATATCAAAAAAGTGCAGTAATCATTTTTCTAATTCAATTTATTAATTTTTTACAAATGAAAACAAAATTAAAAATTTCAGTTACTATATTGAGTTTCTTGTTATTATCAGGACATCTCAATGCACAGTCCCTCAAAGGGAAAATCGTGGATAAGAAATCCGGAGAACCAATCGCAGGCGCCGTCGTAGCATACGATAAAGGCAGCGTTTTAACGGACGATCAGGGCACATTCACTGTCAATCAGAAAGAATCGGGCGATCGCTTGTCGGTATCAATTTTGGGCTATAAATCGCAGGAGGTAGCCTTAGGCGATAGGCCTCAAAATTTGGTGATTCGATTAGATGCAGAGCAAAAAGCTCTGAGCGAAGTGGTTGTAACCGGATATGGAAAATCGTCAAAAGAAAAACTTATTGGTTCGGTGAGTACAATCACTGCGGAAACGCTGGCGCAATATCCCGGAACAAACTTGCTTGAAGTACTTCAAGGTAGGGTAGCCGGACTTACGATTGCTCGAAGCAGTGGTTTGGCAGGATCTGCAACTTCTATTAACATTCGCGGAGTCAATACTTTTACCTCCGGAGCGAGTGGATGCGCCTGCTGTATCAGCGGAGAAGTAACCAATACCGAACCGCTTGTTATTGTAGATGGTGTTCCATTTATAAATCAGAGTGTTTCGCCACTTGATCTGGGCGCGGTCGGTTCGATTGGCCCTTTGGCCACTCTCAGCACATCTGACGTTGAACGTATTGATATACTGAAAGATGCAGACGCTACGGCTATTTATGGTTCACGAGGCGCAAACGGTGTAATACTTATTACGACAAAGAAATAAACACCTAATTTTACCAATAAAGCGAAAGCACATCCCTAATACTCCTTTTGGGCTACTCGGAATTTCGGGTGTGCTTTCTTACAAAAAAATTGTCATGGCAAATTTACAACTTTTTCCTTTAACAAGGAAACTGCGGAGCTATGTGCTTCTTTTTACGGGATTTACATTGTTGTCCGTTTCAGTTTCAGGACAGGAAATAAGGCAAAAAACCTTAGAAGACAGTACAAATACTCAGAAAACAAATTCTGTCGGAAATGTTGGAATCATTCGTTCCGAAGAGATAGAACAGGAGCAGACGGTGCATACTACGAACGCTGTGCCGGGAAGAGTTTCCGGCGTTACAAGTACCGACGGCGTATTGCTTGTGCGTGGACAAAATACAGGAGATAAGCGACTTTCGCAACCTCTATTTGTGATTGACGGCATGCCGATGCCGGATTTTTTCGTCCATTCGTCCGATAGCCGTTCCAGTCCTTTGAACGCGATTAATGCGTCCAATATAGAAAAAATCGAAATTCTGAAAGACGCTGACGCTACGGCCATTTATGGAGGAAAAGGCTCTAACGGAGTGATTTTGATTACGACAAAAAAAGTACAGGAAGCTCGTCTGCGTGTTTCGGCAGAAATCAGCGCCGGACTTACTGGCGTAACTAACTGGTACGATATGCTTTCCACCGAAGAATATCTTGATATACGGCAAAAAGCCTTTGCTGCTGATGGAATTACGCCGACCGAATCCAATGCCTACGATTTGCTGCTGTGGGGCGATCAGTATCACACTGATTGGCAGCGCGAATTTGTTGGAAAAGCGGGAAAAATATATTCCGGCCAGCTCAACATATCCGGAGGTAACAATCAGACTACCTTTTATATAAATGCCGATTACTACGAGGCGGGAAATGTTTACTTGGCCGAAAATGGCGACAAGAACAAACGTTTCAATTCGAGAATATTAGTCAATCATTCCGGTTATGGCGGACGTTTAAATATCAACGCTTCGCTTGCCTTTGGTACATTCAAGACAACTGCCAGAGGCCTTGATCCTGACGCATACGTGGTTTGGGCGCCTAATCAGCCGACGCGCAACGAGGACGGTTCGATTTACTGGCTACCGGGTAATAGCAGTTTTGTCAATCCTTTGAGATACAAATATGTAACAAATATCAATCAAAATACCACTCTTCTGGGAACCTTTCAGTTACGTTACCGTATTTTCCACGAATTGGAGGCTAAAATCGACGTTGGATATGCGCGAAATACTTCCGACCAGTTCGAGGGATTTGAACAAAATTATTTAAATCCTTATGCAGCTAATACCTACAAAAACAGAGTATTGGCAGGCGATAGCTATTCCGAAAAAACAAACATCGAACCGCAGCTTAATTATGCTAAACAGTTTGGTAAACACACAGTAACAGCATTGGCAGGAGCTACTTTGCAAATTGATAAAGCAGCTTCGGATGATTTTGAACTTCGAGATTTTCCTTCGGACGCTTTACTTCGCAATTATTCGGCTGCTGCTGTAAAACAATCTGTATCAGGAGGAACATTTGAAAAACGATACGCATCTCTCTTTACCCGCGTTGTGTATGATTACAACGGTCGCTATCTGTTCAATGCCTCGATTCGTCGCGACGGTTCGTCGATCTTCCATAAAAACAATCGTTTCGGAAATTTTTGGTCAATTGCCGGCGGATGGATTTTTTCCAAAGAAAACTTTGTTCGAGAAAATTTGCCCTTTCTGAATTACGGGAAATTGCGTGCCAGCTACGGCACAACGGGAAACGACAACGTAGCCGCATTTCTTTTTCTAAATGCTTATTCTACTTCTACTTATCCTTATAACGGAAATGCGGGACTGTATCTTTCACGAATAGCTAATCCCGATTTTGGATGGGAATCGACACGTAAACTGGAAATTGCTTTGGAAACTTCTTTTTTGCGAGATCGTTTGCAGGCGAATGTGGCCGTTTACCGGAATCGTTCCAAAAGCCTCATCAGCGGGGTGCCGATAGCTTTGCAGGCAGGGCTGGACGGATACAAAAGCAATACGCCTGGAGCCTTGATTCAAAATCAGGGAGTGGAAATAGAAATCACTTCTACCAATGTGATTATCGGTGATTTCCGATGGTTGAGCTGGTTCAATATCACAATTCCTGATTATAATAAACTGCTTTCTTTTCCCGGAATAGAAAAGACAGCTTACAATACACAGTGGAAAGTAGGAGAATCGCTTAATATCACTCGTTTATATAGATATACGGGAATTAATCCCGCAAACGGAGCGCCGACTGTGGAAGACGTTAACGAGGATGGCAAGATTGTGGCGACCGATGATAAACAATTCTTGAAAGATACCGACCCCGATTTTTTCGGCGGATTTCAAAACTCATTCCGTTACAAAGGCTTGCAATTAGACGTTTTCTTTACTTTCGAGAAAAGACCTTTTGCCGAAGGCTATCTGAAGACGTTTTATTATCCGGCCGGTTATATTGGAAGAAATATCCCGCGTATTTTTGTTTCCGATTATTGGACGCCCGAAAATCCAAATGCGAAATATCCGGGTTTGACCACATCGTCCTCTTCTACAATAGGTAATGCCTATTATTATCACTATACCGAATCGGATGCTGTTTATTCCGACGCTTCTTTTATCTGTCTGAAAAACGTCGCTTTATCCTACTATCTTCCCGAATCGATAGTGAGTAAGCTGAAAATCAGAAGCGCACGTTTGTATCTGCGGGGCGAAAATCTGGCTTGGTTTACTAAATTCAATCAGTGGAATCCCGAAACAGGAACCGCCATTCCGCCATTCAAAACAATTACAGCCGGTATCAGGCTCACGTTCTAACAAATAAAAAAATAT
>JAITGD010000040.1 GCA_031280885.1 Prevotellaceae bacterium
CTTTCGACAGAAAATCAATGAAATCCCATTTGAGTTGCCGGACTCGATTTTCAAATCCCCTATAGCCGTTAAGTTTGTCTAATCCGGCGTTTCGCTCTCTATCAAGAAGATTTTTTACACTATCCTCTGTTTTAATGTCATTGTCCGAATGTGTAGCATATATGCGCAAACTGCCCCCATGTGTCGATAGTTCTTCAACATCATATATCCTAAGTCCCTGAGCGGCAAATACACTCTGTACAGCGAGCAGTGATAAATATGAAAAATGCTCGTGGTAAATAGTATCAAACTGATTGTAAATAATTAAATTCAAAAGATGTGGAAATTCCATCGTTATCGTACCCTGCGGTTTCAATGCGATTTTCATGCCTTTTACAAAATCGTTGATGTCAGGCACATGAGCTAAAACGTTATTCCCCAATATCAAATCTGCTTTTGGCAGCGAAGCCGCTGTTTGCGAACCGAAAAATACTTCCAAGGTTTCGATACCTTTCTCGCGAGCTATTTTTGCTGTTGATGCCGTTGGCTCTATGCCTAAACAGGGAATTTGCTTTTCTTTAAAATATTGAAGCAGATATCCGTCGTTACTTGCGATTTCAATCACAAACGATTGATTATCTAATCCAAGTCTCGGCGTTATTTTTTCCACATAGTGCCGTGAATGTTCAAGCCACGATGTCGAGTATGAACTGAAATAGGCATATTCGGCACTAAAAATCTCTGTTGATTTTTTGTATTCATCAATCTGAACTAAAAAACATTTGTTACATACAAATATTTTCAACGGATAGAGAGTTTCCGGCTCATTTAACTGTTCTTTTGTCAGATAAGAATTTGATGGCGGAGCGTTAAATAAGTCAATAAAAACGTTGGTCAATTCTTGACCACAATGACGACATTTCATATTAAAATCCTTCTATATATTCTTTTATTTGTTGTTCGCAGATTGTCTGCATATTATCGCCTCTGTTAAAGGCTTTTGTCCATTCGACAATTTTAGTTAACGCTGTTTCGAGCGACCATTTCGGATACCAGCCGAGCAAAGTTTTCGCTTTCGAACAGTCTAATTTCAAATAGTTTGCCTCATGTGGCTGTGGGTTTGTGTCTATTTCATACTTCGCGTTGCCCCAAAGTTTGCAAATATGATTAATCAGCCATTCAACAGGTTTTGCATCATTGTCGTCGGGACCGAAATTCCATCCTTCGGCATATTTGACTCCTTCGCCGTAGAGTTTTGCTCCCAGCAATAAATAACCCGATAAAGGTTCAAGTACATGTTGCCACGGACGAATAGCATAAGGGCTGCGGATACGAACTGTTTCGTTTTGGTTTATTGCACGGATAAAATCAGGAATAAGGCGGTCTGTAGCCCAGTCGCCACCGCCGATTACGTTACCCGCTCGCGCCGAAGCAAGAGCCGTATTGTGAGTTTTACCATAATCGGCAGGATTGAAAAACGAATTGCGGAACGACGCGGTAACAAGTTCGGAACAGCCTTTGCTGTTTGAATAAGGGTCATAACCGCCCATCGGCTCGTTTTCGCGGTAGCCCCAAAGCCACTCCCTGTTTTCATAACATTTGTCGGTAGTGATATTGACGACAGCCCTGACAGATGGCGTATAGCGCACGGCTTCAAGTAAATTGACCGTTCCTATGACGTTAATGGCATACGTCTCGACCGGATTTTTGTAAGAATCTCTTACTAACGGTTGCGCCGCCAGATGGAAAACAATTTCCGGCTGCACTTCGTCAATTGCCTTTGCGAGTGTCTTTTCATCGCGAATATCCGCAATATACGATGTTACAAACCTCTCTATTGCGGCTGTTTCGTACAGCGACGGCTTCGTAGGAGGCGCAAGAGAATATCCGTAAATGTCTGCTCCCAACTCTTTAAGCATCAAACACAACCACGAGCCTTTGAAACCGGTATGACCGGTTATGAAAATGCGTTTGTTTTGATATGTATTCATATTGTAACGTTTACTTGCCAATAACCGGATTTATTATTTCCCTCTCTTTTGAGTAAATTCTTATCTCGAAGCTTGTTGATATTATCTAATATTTTTCGTTTTGAGATACCTGTTTTAGCAGACAGTTCGCTCATGGAAATTCTGTTATTTTGCAGCATAAAGTTAATAATAGACTTCTGATTATTCGTAAGGTCATCGGGGACTTTATCGGCGACCTTTTCGTCTTCGGCAACTCTAACGGCGCCCCTATCGGGGACTTTATCGGCGGACTTTTCATCTTCGGAAACCTCATCGGAGACCCTATCGGGGACTTTATCGTCATCAGCGACCCTAACGGGGACCCTATACTCCATCTGCATAACTCCACCCCAGTCCGTAAAGTTATACGTAACTTCGGGATAGTCCCGTAACCATTTCCGCAGACGAATAAAACCGGTACCGTATTTTTCAATATCGCCCGTAAGATAAAATGCTTCTACAAGCAGCTTGTTCCTATGTCGCGGCTTATAATCATTTGTTTGCAAATCACTTAATGTTAATCCATTCATAAGATGTCCCGGATTTGTGATTTCTATACTGTCATCAAATATTTTGATAATGACATCCGTATGATTCGTATAATCTTTATGAATGACAGCATTGAGAAGGCTTTCGCGAATTGCCTGCAAAGGATATTGCCATCGTTCCTTTCTTCGCAGTTCGCCGGTAAATTCGTATGCCAGCGAAATATGCTTTTTAATGAAAATCATTGCCTCCTCAACCGCCAAATAAAGAGGACTCCGAATAACAACATCATCAATTATCGTATCACGCGCTTTAAAGCGTCCAATATGAATTCCGGTGCGATGAAGCCCGAACAACAATTGGGCAGCACGAGTTACTTTGCTGTTATTAATAAATCCCAACTTTTCAAAATCATCCTGCAAATCGCCACTTGAAACATATCGTCCTGTTTCTTTCAATCGTTTGTCAAACAATGTTAGCGCCGTTTGGTCGAGATCTTTATATTTCGTATCAACTTCAAAAGAATCAAATGAATAACTGAGGCTTATAAAACGCATTTCTGCGATTTCATCAACACTAAGAAGATGATTGGAATTTTCTCTGCGACGGTAATATCTATCTTTAAAGGCTATCGGTTTCAGTGGATATTCATCAATACGGACAACAACAATCGTCCTGCCTTCAACCGTCTGCACTTCAAAGTCGGGGAAAACTGCCGGTTGCGTGTTTTGCTTGATTTCGTTTATCCAAACAGGAATGCTTTCATCGGAAAGAGAAACACCGATTATTTCAGATTTATTATTGCAGCCTATCACAATTTTGAGTTGGAGAACGCTACAACAGATTCAATAACTTCTTTACCGAAAGATGATTTAAATTCAACCTCTCCGGACTCTTTTTGCAATATTTTATATTTTGGATAAGCCATGATAAGATATTTCGCGAATTACAACCACAATGCCCACGGCGCTTTTCCGGTCATCCACAGGGCGGTGATCTCGTTTTTGTCTTTGAGCGTATCCATTGAACGCCAAAAACCGGCGTATTTATATGCCTGCAATTGACCGTTTGTGGCAAGATTTTCCATCGGTTCGCGTTCGAGAATAGTTTCGTCGCCATTTCGGATATAATCGAAAACATCGCTTTCCATAACAAAATAGCCGCCGTTAATCCACGCGCCGTCGCCTTGTGGCTTTTCTGCAAATGAAAGTACATTGCCTCTTTCATCAATAGAAAGCGCTCCGAACTTTCCGAACGGTTGGACAGAAGTAACAGTTGCCGTCTTTTTACCTTCGCGATGATAATCAACTAATTTCGATACATTTATATCACACAGCCCATCCCCATACGTCAGCATAAACGTTTCATTGCCGATAAACTCTTTGGCTCGCAGCAATCTTCCGCCCGTCATCGTCTCCTGACCTGTAAAAAGCATCGTAACTTTCCAAGGCTCGTTGCGATGATTGTGAATCTCAACCGCATTACTCGCCATATCAATCGTAATATCAGAATATCGCGTGTAATAATTCAAAAAATAATCTTTGATAACATGTGATTTATACCCTGTAAGTATAACAAAATCATTAAATCCCCAATGGGAATAAATCTTCATAATGTGCCAAAGGATAGGACGTCCTCCGATTTCTACCATGGGCTTGGGTCGCAGTTCGGTTTCTTCGGAAAGGCGTGTGCCATATCCACCGGCTAAAATAACTGTTTTCATATAACTTTACTGTTTTTTGATTGACACATAAATTCATTTTGCAATTTAATCCAATTGTCAGGATATATGTCAGGAGTTTTTATTCCATATTCAAAAAATTGAGGGACAATAACTGTCTTTTGTGGATTATTGTTCAACCATGCTCCCCACCAGCTAAGCGTGATTTTCCGTCAATCTTTTTTCCAAATATCGTTTTATTTCGTCTCGCGATTGCATTGCGTTTAATTTTAAAAACACCACTTCCGTTGATGCATCAATCTTCTATCCTCCCAATAATTTTATCCTTCAGTTCTTTGCCCTTTTCCGTCAGACGATATTTTTGCTGCGGGTGATTGGGAGAATCGGCATACACGAGTTCTATCAATCCATCCCTTAATGCCGGCTGCAAATACACAATACGGAAATTTTTCCTGTCCGTTAAATTCAGTGATTTCTGTAGTTCCAAACGATCCATATCCCCATCAATAGCCTTTACTAAATCTTCCACTTGCGGGG
>JAITGD010000062.1 GCA_031280885.1 Prevotellaceae bacterium
TTTCTCTGCAAAATGTCTGCGCACAGCCTCCATAGCTTCGGTTTTGTTTTCGATACGGAAATTGATTTCACCGGAATTGTGATATTTTTCTATTCCGGCAATCAGCTGACTTACACTCACTCCCCTGTCTTTCATGGCAGCTGCGACATTCAAAATAATCAGGCAGGCAAGTATTCCGCTGTCAGAATAGAAAAAATCGCGAAAATAGTAATGTCCGGCAAGTTCGCCGCCGAATAGCCCGCCGATTTCGCGCAATTTTCGAGCTGCAAAAGCGCGTCCCACCTTCCAGGTCTGCATTTTAGCGCCCATAACCGACAAATATTCTCCCACAGCTTTTGATGTGCGAATATCCTGTAAAACTGTCGCTTGCATGTTTTTATTTTCAAGAAAATAATGTCCCAGAACTCCTATCATCAAGTCGGGCGAAATGAAGCGGCCGTTTTCGTCCGTAAACATTACACGGTCAGCGTCTCCGTCGAAAATCACGCCTATATCGCAGGCCTCCTTTTTCACCAGAGCTTGCAAAGGTTTAACCGACTCTGGATTAAGCGGATTCGGGTCGTGTACGGGAAAAGTGCCATCGAGAGTATCGCAAATGTAGCGGATATTTTCGCCCTCAAGTACCGACTTGACGAGCAGGGCTGCCATGCCATTCGACAGATCCATAGCGATTTTCAGCCGTGAATAATCGCTACGATAAGTTTTCAAAAATGATAAATATTCGTCCTTAACATTGAAATCGACCACTTTACCCGGATTTTCGGAGGGATATATTTTTCGTTCTGCGAGCAATTTTTCCAAATCGCCCAGACCGTTGGCGTAACCCACCGGACGAGCGTTTTCTTCGGACACTTTCAAACCGTTGTATTCGGCGGGATTATGCGAGGCGGTGATTTGCACCGAAGCCTTGAATCCATGCTTTGCGCCGGCGTAATAAACCATCGGCGTGGTAGCAAGTCCGACGTCGTACACCTCGACTCCGGCGGCGACGAGGCCGGCGGTAAGAGCGGCGTGTATTTCCGGCGACGACAAACGTACATCGCGTCCCACAAGCACTTTATCGGTTTTTAGCAAAGCGGGCAAGAAAAAGCCGATTGCAAAAACATCGTTTTTATCGAAATCCCTATTCCAGATTCCTCTTATGTCATAAGCATGAAAAGCGTTCATAATCATACAATTTAAAATCAAAATTGCAAAATTGCAATCCGCGCAAAGTTAGAGTAAAAATCGGGATTTTTTTCGGATAGCTCGGCGAAATTATTTATTCCAAAAATTTGCTTTAATTTTGTGCCGATTTTCAGCAAGTTTTAAGGACTTTGCTTTTTATCTGAAATCAAAATAGAAAAAGAATAAAATGACTCATTTGCCCGATTTGGTACACGACCTTGCCTTGATTTTGATTACTGCCGGCGTAGTTACAGTGCTGTTTAAATGGCTGAAACAGCCCTTAGTGCTGGGATATATCGTGGCCGGATTTCTGGTTGGCCCGCACGTACAGTTGATACCGACCGTTATCGACAGCGAAAATATTTCCGTTTGGTCGGAAATAGGAATTATTTTTCTGCTTTTTGCTCTGGGATTGGAATTTCGACTTAAAAAACTGATTAAAGTGGGCAAACCGGCGCTGGTGGCGGCGCTTATCAACATGGGGCTGATGATTTTACTCGGCTATTTTGTCGGCTCGCTGATGGGCTGGAACGCAATGGAAAGCCTGTTTCTTGGCGGAATGATTTCAATGGCCTCTACAACAATCATTATCAAAGCGTTCAACGACACCGGCCAACAAAACAAACGCTTTGCAAATATCGTCTTCGGAATACTTATTATTGAGGACATTGCAGCAATTCTTATGATGGTGCTTTTTTCGACCATTGCTGTTAGCCGAACTTTCGAGGGCTTGCAGCTGGCAGAAAGTATGTTTAAACTTGTGTTTTTCATAATAATATGGTTTACCGTAGGCATTTACATTATCCCCTCGGCGCTCAAACGGCTGAAAGCCTACATGAACGACGAAACGCTTCTTGTAGCCTCTGTCGGGCTGTGCCTTGGCATGGTACTTTTTGCTCATGCCGTCGGATTTTCGGCTGCACTTGGAGCTTTTATCATGGGTTCGATATTTGCAGAAACAATTGAATCAAAAAAAATTGAACGACTTATCGATCCGCTTCGCAATCTTTTCGGCGCGGTGTTTTTCGTCTCGGTTGGAATGATGATCATCCCCGAAATGATTGTGGAACACATTGTTCCTATTCTGATTCTGACTTTTGTAGTACTCGTAGGACGTATTATTTTCGGCACGCTTGGCGTTCTTGCCCCCGGCGAAAGCCTGAAAACATCCATGCAAGCGGGATTCAGTTTGGCGCAAATTGGTGAATTTTCGTTTATTATCGCAACTCTCGGCATCAAACTTGGAGTGATTAACGAATTTGTATATCCCGTTATCGTCGCAGTATCGGTAATCACAACTTTCACAACGCCTTACGGAATACGATACGCCGAACCTCTGTATCATAAATTAGAAAAAATAATTCCCCAAAAATGGAGTAAAATACTCGTTGATAGAAACAAATCCGCCTCA
Organism: Prevotellaceae bacterium; assembly: GCA_031280885.1. Lineage (GTDB taxonomy): Bacteria > Bacteroidota > Bacteroidia > Bacteroidales > UBA932 > JAIRLF01. Next base: position 2,579 of record JAITGD010000062.1, read on the forward strand.
TCTACAAATGTATGGGGACAGTTTTTGCAGAAATTTTTTACACCCGTCGGAATTTATTCCGTAATGACTTTAGCTGTCGTACTTTTGGCGAAAATGCTTTGGATTCCGTTCATTACCGACAAAGTCGGCGGTATTTTGGGAAATATCCTGGCGGCAATTGCTACCGTGATTCTCATGATGCCATTTCTGTACGGACTGATAAAACGCCGGCGTAATATTATTTCCTTGTATTTCAAATTAATGTTTTTTAAGAGTTGGACGCACCGGATACTTTTGCCATTGAGCATATTGCCTCGTCTCATCGCCATAGCGCTGATACTAATGGCATTGATGCCGCTTTTTCCCGACGCACAAGTAACGTTGATTATGATTTCGATTGTGGCTCTGCTGTTTATCTCTGCAAATCCTTGGCTTGAATATCAATCAGAAAAAATTGAACAGACCTTTCTCGAAAATATGGACATTGCGCAAGGCGATGACAATCACGTTTTTGCACCCATACCCGACGGTAACGAACATCTGATAATGAGTTTCATGCTCAGATACATCCGAAGATTCCGCAGTCGATGGACAGAAATGAGCGTAACAGAACGCAAAGCACTCATTAATCGACGTAAAGAGGAGTGGGCAAGCATGTCGCCCAAAGCCCGAAGCAGCTTTTTTGAACGCTGGCACAGCATGAATCACACCGAAAGAGCAAAACTATGGTTCGATAATGAACATAACATACAGGATAACAAAGAATAATAGGATAAATAAGTATCAATAAATCATGTCAAAAGACTTAGGTCAAAAAGGCGAAGAAATCGCCTGCCGATGGCTGGCGTCTCAGGGATACAAAATTCGACATGCGAATTGGCGTTTCGGACACAAGGAGCTTGATATAGTTGCAGTTAAAGACAATGTGCTGCACATCGTAGAAGTGAAAACCCGCATGGAAGGTCATATTGACGAACCAGCCGACGCCGTCGGACGAAGCAAGCAGAAAAACATAGTCGATGCCGCCGAAGCCTACATCTACGCTTACGAACTCGAACTCGAAATTTGTTTCGACATAATTTTTATAACGATGAGCGGAACAGCGCCCGAAAACATTGATTATATCGAAGATGCCTTTACTCCTTACGGCTGAAAAATCAAAAAACGAGAGGCCATAATTTCGACCTCCCGTTTCCGATTCAAATCAAGGGGACTTCTGATAATTAGACTTTTTGCGGCTGTTCGCCCCTTATACTTCGACGTTTTTATTCTGCCTCAATTTCCACCACATAATACAGCAAGTTGCTGCCGCTGATGTCGTTCCATTGCCCTGCCGAGCCGAGCGAACCGTTGCCTTTGGGCCAGGCTTCAAGTCCGATAGCGGCATAATCCTGTCCATTGGGCGAAACCTCATCATCGGTGAAGTTATCAGGTTCGCCGGCGCCCCAGTTACTGTATGCCGAATTGCCTGCGCCAGCGCCAGTCTGCCAGAATAGATTAGTAGATGAACCGTTAGCGCCGTTCCAGAACCAGCTTCCTTCCTGATCTTTGTCGGTGGCGCCAATCCAAACGTAAGCCACACCGCCGCCGTCGGGAGCCTGCGTGTAAGTGGACGATACATTTTTTACAATTGCAGCATACACAGCCGTTTGCTCGGCTGCGCTACCAATCTCGGCCAAATAGCCGCCGCGATTGACGGCGTCTGCTGCCGCATTTGTCCAAGTTTTTTTCTCTTTTACGATCAAATACTTGTGTCCACCGTGTTCAAAGGAACCATCGTTACCTTCGTTTGGCTTGTCTTTCTTACAAGCCGCAAAATTTACTGTTAATGCTAATACCGCTACGGCATAAAGCATTGTTTTGAGAATGAACTGTTTCATAATATCAAATTGCTTTTAAATTATTCGGCAAAAGTACAGCGTATCCAAACGCCTGTCAATCCCCCAAATGGGTGAAAATTTATTTTTGAGCCAAGATCAATTATGAATTATGAATTATGAATTATGAATTAGTGCTTTTGCGTTAACTTTTATAGATCGCTAAATAAGTCATATTGAGGTTCTTTGATATTTTGATTGACGTGAGAATCGGTAAGTAGTTCAC
>JAITGD010000082.1 GCA_031280885.1 Prevotellaceae bacterium
GTATTTAAAAAAGAAGAGATAAGCCAACTTTTCCCTGAATACTATGTAATTTTAGTCAAACACTTCGACAGTGTTGCAAAAGACAGTCTCGACGAATGGATTTATTATCTGAAACATAATGAAATACCCGACAACTTCAAAGCCAGAGGCTTAGAGCAAGCTCGGGAGAAACTCAGAATTGATAGACTTCCGGAGAGCGAGCGCGTGGACTATCTCCGTCATTTAGATAATGTTTCTTTCGCCGAAAGCCTAATGGATTCATCAAAAAGAGATGGCATAATAGAAGGAGTCGGAATAGGAAAAAAAGAAGGCATCGAAATCGGGAAAAAAGACAAAAGCCGTCAGGTAATTATCTCCGGATATACTCGCGGGCTTCCCCCTGAGATGTTGGGAATACTTACCGACCTGTCGGAAGATGAAGTTCTGGAAATATTGAGAGAAGAAAAATTCAACATATAAGCAATGAATCCCAAACAACAATAATTTACCAGATGCAAAAAAACAATATCATAAAAAACGCATGGACAAACGTTTACGTCCGAAATCTTGTGTACGCTTTGGCTGTATTGATTGTACTCGTTTGTGCAGTGAAAATTTTTCTCGACGTATTCACGCGCCACGGCGAATCGGAACCTGTACCCGACTTCGTCGGCATGAAATTAGATTCCGTCAAGATACTTGCCCATAAAACCAAACTGAGAACAGAAATCGTCGATTCCGTTTTTAGATACGATTTTCCGAAAGGTTGCGTTTCCAGGCAAAATCCCGAAGCAGGCACTCCTGTCAAAAAAAATCGCAAGATTTATTTGACAATCAATTCACTGTCGCCACGCAAGGAGGCCGTTCCCGATGTCGTAGGATGTTCCCTGCGAGACGCCATGTCGATGCTCGGAAGAAGCGGATTTAGAGTAGGAAAGCTAAATTATGTGTATGACGACAAAGGCACAAACAACGTGCTGGAACAAATGTACGGCAATCGCAAAATCGAACCGGGAGTGCTATTGCAAGTGGGCGCCAATATCGACCTGAAACTCACACTGGTTGATTCAGTTGCTCTCTCCACGCTTGTTCCTAATGTGGTCGGATTCAGCTTCGAGCGAGCAATTAATTCAATTGTGGACAATTCGCTTAATTATGAGCTACATTACGACAGAAGCGTCAAAAACATTGCCGACAGCCTCAATTCAACTGTTTACAAACAAGATCCTCTCGGAGGCGAACACCTGCATTACGGAGCTAATGTAAATATATATCTAAGAGTTAAAAGATAAACATATTGCGACACAAATCCAAAAGTCTAATAAACAAAAAGTCTAACAAAATCCGCGATTGATATCGAAAATAAATATTAACTTCGCGACCTGAATTTTATTCGTTTTATAAAGATTATAGTATGATGACTAAGAAACAAGCAGCAAACGGCGAAGAAGCACAAGGAAACACGGAAAAAACAAGATATTCCGATGAAGAATTGCTGGAATTTAAGCAAATAATTCAAAAGAAAATCGAAAAAGCTACATCCGAATTTGAAATCCTGCGAGCGTCTATAATACAGGACGGAAGCAACGATACCGAGGATACTTCGCCCACATTCAAAGTATTGGAAGAAGGTGCATCCACGCTTTCGAAGGAAGAAGCCGTCAGACTGGCTCAACGTCAGCAGAAATTCATCCAGCATCTCGAAGCCGCCCTGGTACGCATCGAAAACAAAACTTATGGAATATGCCGTCAAACAGGCAAACTAATTCCACGAGAAAGACTTATCGCCGTGCCACACGCCACGCTGAGTGTGGAAGCAAAAAACAGCCGATGAACAAGACCGAAATCGAAATGACACAAGTATGTCCTTAAAAAACAAAGCGTTTCTTTTTATCGGACTAATTCTGATAGCTGATCAGGCGCTGAAAATATGGGTCAAAACCCACATGGGGCTCGACGAGCGCATTAGAATTTTCGGCGATTGGTTCTACATTCACTTTACCGAAAATCCCGGAATGGCATTCGGAATGACTTTCGGCGGCCCAACAGGAAAAATCCTTCTTGTAACATTTCGGATAATGATGGCAGCCGTAATACTTTGGTACATACCGAAAATGATACAGCGTGGCGCAGGAACGGGACTGATCATGAGCGTGGCGGGAATCTGCGCCGGCGCACTGGGAAATATCATCGACTGTGCATTTTACGGGCTGATATTCGACACGGGAACAGTTTTTAGCCCCGGATTCGACCAATACGTAGGATACGCCGGCGTTTCGCAATTTGCCCCCGAAGGCTATTCCTCGTTCATGCACGGCTGCGTGGTGGACATGTTCCATTTCCCGATTATACAAACCAGCTATCCGGAATGGTTCCCCCTCAGAGGAGGAGAAGAATTTGTGTTTTTTCGCCCTATTTTCAATGTCGCCGATTCAGCTATTTCAGTGAGCATCATTTATATAATACTTTTCCAGCGAAAAACCCTGAACATCGCGATGGGAGTAAAGGAAAAATCAAAATCAAAATCATGAAACAATTTAATAATCAATAAAAAAACAATAGTCATGAAAAAGTTTTTATACGCAGCAGCCATCTTATTTTCGGCCATAACCTTCTCTGCATGTGAAGGCCCTGTGGGGCCGATGGGACCGGAAGGCCCTCCAAGAGAAACAATTAACCGAACAATTACAGTTGGCGTAAACCAATGGCAATTAGTAGGAACTCCCGACCAGATTGGCTCATACTATCACGCTGTTTTTAGCAATGTTGTCCCGCCTTATATTTTTGAAAAGGGTGTAATCGTCGTATATATCGCACTGCCTAAAGATGGTGGTGTTGATGTATTTACGCCGCTTCCTTACACCATTTATGGCATCGCTACCGATGACCAAAACAACGAATTTCCGTATTCCATACTATACACCTACGATGTGGGCAGCGACGGTTCGATGGCTATTAAAATGTTTGTAAGCGACTATCTTACTTCGACAATCACGCTGTCGCCTCAAACGTTCTATGTAACCATGCTTTAGTAAATTTCTTTTGATTTTACAATGAACGTATCCGACGAAATCGCATCGGCTTTGCTTGAAATAAAAGCCGTCAAAATCAATCCGAACGAACCTTTTACCTGGGCTTCGGGATGGAAATCGCCAATTTATTGCGACAATCGTAAAACCCTGTCCTACCCCGAAGTACGCAAGGCGATATACACCGGATTTGCCGAGATAATCAAGATAGAATATCCTGAAACAGAAACGATTGCTGGCGTTGCAACCGGAGCTGTAGCTCATGGAGCGCTTGTAGCTGAGGCCTTGAATTTGCCCTTCGTTTATGTACGCTCGGCTCCAAAAGGACACGGGCTGAAAAATCTCGTCGAAGGTGAACTAAAAAACAAGGCTAAAGTGGTGATAATAGAAGATTTGATCTCGACAGGCGGAAGCAGCATCGCCGCAGTGGAAGCATTGCGGGAGGCAGGAGCCGAAACACTCGCACTGCTTGCCATATTTTCATACGGTTTCGACGCGGCGGCAGCAAATTTCAACAAGGCAAACTGCAAGTTCCGGACATTGACCGACTATCACGCGCTTTTGAACGAAGCACTGAAACGTAATTATATAAAAGACAGTCAATTAAATATGCTGAAAAAATGGCGCGAAGCTCCCGACAAATTCGGCGTATAGACGATGAAAAAACACAGAACTCGAAACGATGGAAGAATACGTAAGTAAAACAGTGAGTATCAACCGCGCAGCGGAACAAATATACACGGCGCTTGCCGACATGAGTTTTCTGGAAAAAGCTATTGCGTCAGCGCCAATCGACGAGTTGCAGGATTTAAAGGCCACATCCGACACTTGTTCATTCAAAATGAAAGGAATAGAAACAGGCTTGCAAATCGTAGAGCGTGAGCCGTATAAAACCATCAAATACACTAAATACGGCAATTCGCCTTTCGATTTTTTTCTGTGGATACAATTGAAGGAAATCGCTCCGTATGAGACCTGTATGAGAATCGTTCTTAAAGTCGAACTCAATATGCTGATGAAACTTATGGTCGGAGGCAAAATCAAAAAAGGACTCGACGCCGCAGCCGACCGCCTCGCCCAGGCCATAAATCTTGCGTAAATTTCAGCGGATAATTTTCGACATCAAGGGCTTATCCTTCTCCGGCCTTAGCTTCGTTTTCGATGCGGATTTGCTGTATCAGATACAATTCGTCGGCTTGCTTTATGAAGCAGGTGATTCGGAATGACTTGCCGGTGATAGTAAGATACGAACCTATGAGGTATTTTACTTGATTTTTACCGCTTTGATGAAGTACCGAAAAACTTTTTGCCTTGTTTTGTGCGAAAAAATCTTTTATAACCTGTACCGTTTGAGCCTTGCTGTACACCTCGTTTTGCCCAAGAATATCACATTCGACGCTGCTGGCCAAATACGTCGATAAATCGCTGACTTGGCCGTTTTTGATGGCTTTAACAATCTCGTCGAAACTCGCATTTTCCTTGTTGTCCTGCGCCGAAACGAAAAGAGGGAGAGCAAAAGCAATAAGAATCAATCTAAAAATTTTCATGTCTTTATAGTTTTAAAGATGAATCGTGTGTATTTCTCTACAAAAATCGTTCCGTTTTTAAACGGATTTCAAGATTTTCAAGATTTCAAGAACCAAGAACCAAGAACCAAGAATCAAGACGCTACGCAGGCAAGATTTACCATCAGGAAAGGAACGGACACGAATCCAACCGTCCAAATGTCCAAATGTCCAAAAGTCCAAAAGTCCAAAAGTCCGTCCAAATGTCCAAAATCTCCTTACCTTTGCCTCAAAAATGTGATTTTATATTTATGTTTGACCTTCAACACAAGTTATCTGTATTGCCGAACGAGCCGGGAGTGTATCAATTTTTCGACGCTGACGAGACTGTAATATACGTAGGAAAAGCGAAAGATCTGAAAAAGCGTGTATCGTCATATTTCAGTTCGCGTGCAAACGAAAGCCTCAAACTCAGAGTGATGGTCAAGAAAATTGTCGATATAAAACACATCGTTACTCCTACGGAATCGGATGCTTTGCTTCTCGAAAACAATCTTATCAAACAATTGATGCCGCGCTACAATGTGATGCTCAAAGACGATAAAAGTTATCCATGGATATGTATTAAAAATGAACGTTTTCCGCGAATATTCGCAACGCGGCGAAGGCTTAAAGACGGATCGAAATACTTCGGACCGTACACCTCGTCGGGAACCGTGCGAATGATGCTCGAACTTGTGCAGCGTATGTATTCGCTACGGACTTGCGGACTTGCGCTTTCGCCCGAAACCATTGCAAAACGAAAATTCCGCGTATGCCTTAAGTATCACATAGGCAATTGCAAAGGCCCGTGCGCGGGTTTGCAATCCGAAGAAAGCTACATCGAAGCCGTCGAACAGGTGAGCGATATTATCAAAGGAAATGCCGGAAGTATAATTAAACTTCTGAAAACCCGAATGAAAGCAGCATCCAAAGACCTGTGTTTTGAAGAAGCGCAAAAGGCTAAGGAGAATCTTGCGCTGCTCGAAAACTATCAGTCAAAGTCGGTTGTGGTGAACCCTGCTATCGACAATGTCGATGTGTTTTCGCTTATTTTGGATGGTAATTTGGCGTACACAAATTTTCTGCGTGTTGTTAAAGGCTCGATAGTGCAGTCGCAAACTATTGAAATAAAGATGGGTATCGAAGAAGAACCTTCCGAATTACTTAGTTTGGTGATAACCGAAATGAGCGAGCGTTTGAATGGATTATCGCACGAAATTCTTGTGCCTTTCGCTCCGTATCAGGAACTTGGCTCAAAGTTGTACACCATTCCTAAACGGGGCGACAAGCGTAAACTCATGCAAATGTCGGAACGAAATGCAAGAGCATACCGGCTGGAACGTATGAAACAGCTCGAAAAACTCGACCCGGCAAAACACGCCGAGCGTCTGATGGAGGCTATCAAAAAAGATCTGCATCTGCCGGAAATGCCGCGACTTATGGAATGTTTCGACAACTCGAATATTCAGGGAACTAATCCCGTGGCGGCCTGCGTGGTGTTTCGCGATGGAAAACCATCAAAAAAAGAATATAAACATTTCAACATTAAGACGGTAGAAGGTCCCGACGATTTTGCTTCGATGCAAGAAATCATCTATCGACGTTACAAACGCGCTCTCGACGAGGGGAATGAATTGCCCGGATTGATAGTTATCGACGGTGGAAAAGGCCAGCTCAGCGCGGCTGTCAAATCCTTGAAAAAACTCAAACTTTTTGACAAGATTCCCATTCTTGGTTTAGCTAAACGTCTGGAAGAAATATATTTCCCGGGCGATAGCGTGCCTCTGCTTCTGAGCAAAAATTCCGAAACACTGAAAGTACTCATGCACATCCGCGACGAAGCTCATCGTTTTGGAATAAATTTCCACCGAGCCAAGCGAAGTTCGAAATTCATAAGCTCGCAATTGAAAAATATCAAAGGAATTGGCGAAAAAACAAGACTTAAACTAATGTCCACCTTCAAGACCGTCAGCAGAATACGCTCTGCATCCGAAGAAATGCTGGCCGAAACAGCAGGCAAACGGGCTGCAAGGCTGATTCGAAAATACTTCGACAAGGAAATCACTAACCAGAAAGAAAATATTATGAATAAAATAGTTATTGCTATCGATGGACATTCTTCGACAGGTAAAAGTACTGTGGCAAAGGCGCTTGCTCGGCGTCTGGGATACGTTTATGTGGATACCGGCGCAATGTACAGAGCTGTTACTCTTTACTGTATCCGTAAAAATTGTATATACAAAAACGGTAAACCCAAAATGAAACAACTGCTTGCCGCACTTCAAGATATACGCATCGAGCTGCGGGCGACGGACGAAGGCGCCGAAACAATTCTGAACGGCGAATCGGTGGAAAACGAAATCCGAAGCATAGAAGTTGCAAACAAAGTCAGCCAGATAAGCGCCGTGCCAGAAGTGCGCGAAGCAATGGTGAAACTTCAGCAAGAGATGGGTCGTAACAAAGGTGTGGTGATGGACGGACGCGACATCGGAACGGTGGTATTTCCTGATGCTGAGCTGAAAATCTTTATGACCGCCGATCCGGAAGTACGCGCCCTGCGCCGATTCCGCGAACTCGAAGCAAAAGGACAAGCTACAAGCCTCGACGAAGTGCGCAAAAATATCGAAGAACGCGATTTTGCCGATTCAAACCGAGCTATCGCTCCACTGAAACAGGCCGAAGGAGCAATAGCGCTCGATAACAGCAATCTGTCGCCCGACGAACAACTCGATATCCTCGAAAAAATGGCAAAAAAAAGTATCGGACTTTTAGACGATTAGACTTTTGGACTTTTGGATCCGGTTCTTGATTCTGCTTCCAAACGTCTTGAATCTTGGTTCTTGGTTCTTGATTCTAATCATCACAATCCCACTACAGTAACGATTGTTCCGTCGACTATTCTGTCTTCCATGAAAAGTTTATCGTTCCATTTCACTGTTTTTCGGCGGTCGAAGACAGCGAGCCAGCCTTTTCTGCAACCGTATGATTCGATATAGCGTGCAGTTTGCAGAAGTCCTTTTTCTACGGTTTTTGTGTCGTAGCGTATTTTGAGTTCGATGGGATACTTTTCGTTTTCGTAGACCAAACACAGATCGAGGCGGCCTGTTCTGGCAGCCATGTTGCGGTGGATTTGTCCGCCGCCGTTTATTACACGTTGCAGGAAAGCCATCATTATCAGGTGTGGAGCGGCTTCGACATAGTCGAAACGTTTTTCCCATATTTCGCTGTTTTCGCGCCAGAATTGCTGAAAATCACGCATCAGAAAATCCATATCGATGCGTCCATCTTTCAAGTAACGAGGAATCTCGAAGTCGGGCTTTTTTGATGCAATATCGTCCTGACAATTTGCCGACAAGGTTCTTGCAATAACTTCGGCATAAATCGGATTGGCAGGAACGGTTGTGTAATTTTCGCGGCGTATCAGTCCAAGATCAAGAGTATATTGATAGTCGTCTGAAAATTTGTCCGGCAGTTCGTCGCTGCCAGTAATCATTGGTTCAATAACTTTGCGTACACGTTCTTCTTTCAGACGTTCGAGCAGGCTGTCGATGTGTGTGTCGCGGCGCAGGATGATTGTCTGAATGGCCTCTTCGACAAGTTCTTTGCTTACAGGTTTTGAATAGTCGGACTCCAAGATTTTGACGATTACTTCGCGGGCAATTGCATTAACTAACCACGGTTGTCCCTGAGTCTGTTCGTAAACCAGATCGATGGCCGATTCATCAAACTGTTGTCCTGTGTCATCGGTGTGCTGATGATATAAACTGCGGACTTCATCTTTGGTGAAATTTTTCAGCGTATAGGTCTCAGTAACAATATTGAAAGGGCTTGCGCTACCCAGCGATGCGCTGTCGGGACGGATCCGAGCTTTGTAATCGCGGATATTGCGCATGCCGACCAGAGCCACGGAGTGAACAAAGGGTACGCGACTGCGGTTATTGTAACCATCGCGCAGTTGTCGCAGGAAGGAAATCAGAGTGTCATCGCTCAAACAATCAGCTTCATCGAAAAGAATAACCAAAGGTTTGTCTAATATTTTACAAAATCGTTTCAATTCTCTGTTCAGAACATCGGTAAAGTTTGCAAAATTAGGATTCGCGGCAAACTCAGTTGCGCGTGGAATATCCAATTCTTCGAGAGTGTTTTTGATTTTCACCACAATCTCAGGGATTCCTTTGACAGGGTCTGTAATACTCTGCATGTTTTCCAACGAACAATACAGAGCATAGTATTGCCCACCGGCATTGATACGATCAGTCAAATCCTGCAAATAAGTTGTTTTTCCGCTTTGACGCGCTGCATGAATAACAAAATACTGCTCCATGTCGATCAACTGTTCGACGCCTTTGATTCGGGTAGAAGGTTCTATCATATAATGCTTTATCCTATTGCAGGGTCCGGATGTATTAAAATATCTCACAACATTTTTTCTGTTTAAAATTCGCCTCAAAGGTAAGATTTTTTTAAGAACCAAGAGCCAAGATTGCAGGACAGAACCAAGAGCCAAGAGCCAAGATTCAGGACGTTTGGAATGAGGACGTTTAAATGCTCATGCGAGTTCATTCCAAACGTCCTGAATCTTGGTTCTTGGTTCTTGATTCTGCTTCCAAACGTACTGAATCTTGGTTCTTGAATCCTGATTCTGAAAAATTTTTATTTCGCATTGTATCAGTAAGTAATCTGGTGTTTTGGGAGGATTTTATCACTATTGATGACAAAAATAGAACTCAGTTTGGAGAATTTATCATAATTTTGCACAAATTGCATTGGATTGCAAATGGAGAACAAGGCCGACATAGTGTCGAGATTAAGAAGCAAGACGCAAAGGCTCGTATGGCTCTACGAAAATGAACAAAACAAAGTGAGCCTGCTTGAGTCGAGAATAGAAAGTCTTGAACGACAATTGGCTCAAAACGTGGCCAGAATTGAAGAGACGGAAGAAAAAAACCGAAAACTTCAATTGGCTGCAGCGTTCAAATCAGGAAGCACCGATGCGCAGGAAGCCAAACTGAAAATTGGCAAAATTGTGCGGGAAATAGACAAATGTGTCGCTCTGTTGAATAAATAGAATAGTAAAAGATGGAAGACGACAGATTATCGGTAAGAATAACAATAGCCGACAGGAAATACCCCCTGAAAATAGCCCGGCAAAACGAAGAACAACTTCGAAAAGCCGCGCGTTTAATTAACGAAGAGCTTGACAGGTACAGGGATTTCGCCGACAGAGACATTCAAGATAAACTTGCTATAACAGCGCTTCAGTTCGTTTTTAAACTGCTCGACGTCGAGGAAAACAAAAGTTTACTATCCTTACAAAAGGATTTGCAAGGATTAGACAGCGAGTTAGAATCGTATCTGAACAAACAAACAGGTTCTTTACAATAAAGTTAGGAAGTTAAGCATAGCCCGCATATTGCTTCGCTCTTTGGTAAACTCAACATTATTCAACGAAAGGAGTTTAACTCGGCATATTAGAACAGGCCTTGTAGCCGCGCAAGTGGTGAGTCGTAAAACGACCGGTGGAAGTTCGAAATATAAAAGTCGGTGGCTCCGCCCTGTTTTTTAGGGTTTTCGCAAACGGCAAGCTTTGTGTGGGCTTTTTTATTCCTGACTTTAAATATAGATATTTAAATCACATAAACAAAATGTTAAATCAATGCAATCGCATTATAATCAAGTAAACAACTAATATATGGATACTCCTGCAATGATGACGTTGGTGGCTATAATAGTGGGGGCGACAGCTGGCGGCTGTATCGCATACCTGCTCACCGGCGCTGCAATCAAAAAGAAAAGCCGCCAAATGGTAAAAGACGCGGAATTAGAAGCCGAAAATATCAAGAAGGAAAAAATCCTTCAAGCTAAAGAAAAGTTCTTGGAAATGAAAAAAGAACATGAAGGCCATGTCAATGAAAAGAACTCGAAAATAGCTCAATCCGAAAATAGAATCAAACAAAGAGAGGCTTCGCTGAACCAGCAAATTAACGAAAATCAAAAGAAAGCTCGAGAACTCGATAATACACGCGAAAACCTTAAACAACAACGAGAATTGCTGGGCAAAAAGGCCGATGAGTTCGAGAAAATACGAAAACAACAAATCGACCAACTCGAACATCTCGCCGGAATGAGCGCCGACGAAGCTCGTAACATGCTGGTAGAGTCGATGAAAGAGGACGCCAAAGCTAATGCCATGACTTATATCAACGAAACCATGGAAGAAGCTAAAATGACCGCCAATAAAGAAGCTAAACGTATTGTAATCCAATCTATACAACGATTAGCCTCCGAAACTGCCGTCGAAAACTCGGTTACGATATTCAATATCGAAAACGACGATGTGAAAGGACGAATAATCGGTCGCGAAGGCCGAAATATCAGAGCCCTCGAAGCAGCTACCGGAGTAGAAATCGTCGTGGACGACACCCCGGAAGCTATCGTCCTCTCGGCCTTCGACCCTGTGCGTCGAGAAATAGCCCGAATGGCGCTGCATCAACTCGTTACCGACGGACGGATTCATCCCGCTCGAATCGAAGAAGTAGTAGAAAAAGTACGTAAACAAATCGAAGAAGAAATTATCGACGTCGGAAAACGCACCGCAATCGACCTCGGAGTACAGAACCTTCATCCCGAACTGATTCGCCTCGTCGGTAAAATGAAATACCGCTCGTCGTACGGGCAAAACCTGCTCCAACACTCGCGCGAAGTGGCGAACCTCTGCTCGATAATGGCCTCAGAACTCGGACTGAACGCAAAATTCGCTAAACGCGCCGGACTATTGCACGACATCGGTAAAGTTCCCGACGATGAGCCGGAACTTCCCCACGCGATTCTCGGAATGAAACTCGCCGAAAAGTATAAGGAAAAACCCGAAGTCTGCAACGCCATCGGAGCGCACCACGACGAAGTGGAAATGACCACTCTCCTCGCGCCGGTAATCCAAGTATGCGACTCGATTTCTGGCGCGCGTCCGGGTGCAAGACGCGAAATCGTCGAATCGTACATCAAAAGGCTAACCGAAATGGAAGACCTCGCGCTGAGCCATCCCGGAGTGCAGAAAACATACGCAATACAGGCCGGACGAGAACTGAGAGTAGTCGTCGGAAGCGAAAAGGTCTCCGACCAAGAAGCCGAAAAGCTATCTTTCGACATCGCAAAGAAAATACAAGACGAAATGACTTACCCAGGACAAGTCAAAATCACCGTAATACGCGAAACTCGGGCAATAGCTTACGCAAAGTAACGGAGTAGTCAAGATCGTAAGATCCAAGAGCCAAGACTGCCGGATGCGACAAAAGCCCGACTCTTGGCTCTTGATTCTTGACTTCTTGGCTCTTGATTCCTGTAATCCTGATTCCTGATTCCTGATTCCTGTAATCCTGATTCTAAAACCATGTCCCCTTCTGCAATCGAAAATGCCCTTAAAGGCGAAATTCTGAACTTGCTTGACGACACGCTGTTCCGAACACTTCGGCAAATCATCAAGGAAAAGAACCTCAATGCCTACGTTATCGGTGGATACGTCAGAGACTTCCTGCTGCAAAGACCCTCGAAGGACATCGATATAGTGGTGGAAGGTAGCGGTATTGACCTGGCTGAACAGGCGGCGCGGATACTCGGAGCTAAAGTGTCGGTATTCAAGAACTTTGGAACTGCGATGTTCAATTACAAAGGACGTGAGGTGGAGTTTGTCGGCGCCCGAAGGGAGTCGTACCAAAGAACTTCGCGCAAACCAATAGTAGAAGATGGAACACTCGATGACGACCAGAAACGACGAGACTTTACCATAAATGCGCTCGCTATAAGCCTATGCCCCGAGTCGCTCGGAAGTATCCTCGACCCCTTCGGCGGCATCGACGATTTGGAAAGCAAGACGTTACGAACCCCGCTCGACCCGAATCTAACCTTCTCCGACGACCCGCTTAGAATGATTCGCGCCGCGAGATTCGCCGCAACTCTCGGATTCAACATAACTCCCGAAGCGCTTGAGGCTATGAAACAGAACGTCAAACGCCTTGAGATAGTCTCCGGCGAGCGCATCACCGAAGAACTCAACAAGATGATGATGGCCGCACGCCCATCCGTAGGCCTCGAAATACTCGACAGCACAACTCTGCTCGACGAAATCCTGCCGCAACTGTCGGCGCTAAAAGGAACCGAATCGCTTGAAGGACGGAAACATAAGAACAACTTTGAGCATACCCTCAAAGTCCTCGACAACCTCGCCCAGCAATCGCCCGACAATCTATGGCTGCGATGGGCGGCTCTACTGCACGACATCGCTAAGCCACTGACTAAGCGATACGACCAGCAAAATGGTTGGACTTTCCATGGCCACGAGTTCGTCGGAAGCAAAATGATACCTAAGATATTCAAGCAGCTACGACTACCTCTCGACGAGAGAATGAGGTACGTACAGAAGTTAGTGGCGCTTCACATGAGGCCGATAGTACTATCCAACGAAGAGGTAACCGATTCTGCTGTAAGGCGCCTGCTCTTCGATGCGGGCGATGACACGGACGACCTCATGACACTCTGCGAGGCGGACATCACATCGAAGAACCCCAGAACTGTGGCCAAGCACATCGCTAACTTCGCCACGGTGCGAAGTAAACTCAAAGAGATAGAGGAGAAGGACGCTATCAGGAACTTCCAGCCACCGGTCAGCGGAGAGCTGATTATGAAGGTCTTTGGCCTCGAACCTTGCAGGAGCATAGGCGCGATCAAGGAAGCCATCAAAGAGGCAATTCTGGACGGCGTCATCGGTAACAACTACACCGAAGCCCTTGAATTAATGTACCTCGAGGGAGAACGACTCGGACTGAAGCCGGTCGAAGGAATCGAAACTCAAAACACTCAAAACAATATAGAAAATGAAACGCAAAGTCAAGACCTCGACCATACTTGCGGCAACGCTTGCGATATGCCTGACAGCGATGATGCTATCGTGTAGCAAGATGGCTCAGGAACGAATTGAGGCTCAAGAAAAAAGCCTCGAAAGTTATATCTCGACACGGATGAGAGCCGACACTCTGCTGAGGCGATCGATAGGCGATGGAGTGAACTATCTTTATCGCCCGGGCGACACCACACGCACACGTCAAGCAGGTGATACAATAACGTTTAACTATATCGGAAGGCTATTCTCAACGCGCAACGACTCGATAGTGTTCGACACAAACATCCCGCAACTCGCCCGACGAATGGGTATAGACCTCAGCGACCGCCGGCTTGTGCCACTAACAGTGGCGGCAGGCAGCAGCGGGCTTATCGAAGGGCTAAATAAAGGCCTGATGATGACACACCCTCGCGATACGGGCGAGATAATATTCAACTCAGACCTTGGTTTTGGCTCATCGCCAAACGGAATGATACCCTCAAACTCCCCGTTGATATACACCGTGTACATGCTGCGTTAAGCTCTACGGATCATCAATATAGAACCTCACGAATCATCAAAATAGAACCTTGATACAACCCATAGTCAAAATTCTTGGGTGCCGAGAGTTATGCCTCTTGGGTGTCGTGAATTTTTGCTCACGACAGCGAAAGGCTCAAAGGTTAAGAGGATGTGATACTTAGGATGAATTAGCGCGATCTTGCTACGGGAAGCCAGCATAAACCGCGCGTTAACGGTTTTCTTTTGATAACTTCGGATGAATTAACATATAAACTAAATGAATGGTTATGACTAAGATATTCTTTGACGATAGAGTTTTCTCTCTTTCTGATGACGCCGGCGAATGTTTCGGGGTGATGAACGGACTCGGCACAAACCCCGCCGGCGAGCTTGAACTTGCCGAACTCTTCGATAGCTTTGAGCTTTCGCCACAGATTCCGGAGATGCGAGCGCTATGCTCTGACATTTCGGAGGCTCTGCGGATGCTTTGTTCTCGCAGTGTACTTGTACGTGCGGCAGGCGGAGTGGTTCGCAATGCCGAAGGTAAGATCCTGCTGATCCATAGGCTCGGACTTTGGGATCTGCCGAAAGGCAAATCCGAAGGAGACGAAAGCGAGGCCGACACCGCTCTGCGCGAAGTACGCGAGGAGTGCGGATTGCACGACCTCCATCTCGGCAAAAAGCTGCGCAACACCTACCATGTCTATCGCCTCGACCACATCCGTATAATAAAGGAAACAGCATGGTACGCCATGACTTCCACCGGCGCCGAGCTTCCGCGTCCGCAGGTCGAAGAGGGTATCGACAGGGTAGGGTGGGCGTCCGTAGAAGACTTGCCGAAATATGCAGATATGTATGCCTCTATTCGGGATTTGCTTACATCTCCGTCGATAATCATTAATCAAGAAAAATGATTACTTTTGCGCCGTTATACACTTAATATTATTAACGCCTAAAAACACGTAAATATGGCAATGGATCGTAGGAAATTTATTAGAACAACTGCTTTAAGCACAGGGCTTGCAGTTGCCGGAGGATTGGCGTCTGCTTCGTGCGGACTTCAAGGTAAGAAGGATGCGTCGGCAGCGGCCGGCAGCTCAAAAGCTAAGGATGTGAAGCTGAACATCTCGTTTCAGGAGAATACTGCCCCCGGAGAGTCGTTAAGCGAGAAGTTTGACTTCATGGAGAAGCTCGGCGTAACGGGCTTCGAGCCTTGGGGTGGTGGCTTGTACGACCGAGTAACGTCTATTCAGGACGCGCTTAAAGGCCGCAATATCAAAATCTCGGCTGTGTGCGCGGGCTTCGAGGGCTGGCTCTTGGCCGATGATGATGCAATCAAACAAAAATGTATTGATTCATCGAAACGAATAATCGAGGCGGCGGGCGCTTTGGGGGCTGCGGGCATGATTCTGGTGCCGGCCTTTAACAGTCAAAAGTCCTGGCCGCATACTTTGGAGACTCGCGAGCGCTTGGTGAACGAGCTTCGAGAGCTTGCGCAATTCGCAGAGCAGCATAAGACAAGCCTGATTCTCGAGCCTCTGAATCGTCGAGAAGCCTTTTACCTTCGCTTGGTGTCGGACGCTGCGGCTATCTGTAAGGACGTCGATAGTAAGGGCATAGCTTGTATGGGCGACTTCTGGCACATGACCTGGGAGGAGACCTCCGACTATGGCGCTTTTCTATCGGGAGGTAAGTACCTTAATCACGTTCATATAGCAAGTCGCAAGCGTCGCCGTATGCCGGGCGAGGACGGCGAAGCCGATAATTATATCGATGGATTTAATGCTCTGAAGGCTATGGATTATCAGGGCTTCATCTCTTTTGAGTGCGGTACCGAAGAGGACAGAAATGTGGTCGTGCCGGCTGCCGTCGATCTAATAAAGAAGCAGTGGGAGATGGACTGTTAGACGGTTGGACGGTTGGACTATTGGACTATTGGACTGTTGGACGGTTAGACTTTTGGACTTTTGGATATCAATATAAATAATATGTACGGAAAAATTAAGACTTGGTTGGCTGATGAATTGACTGCTATAGAAGCGGCTGGCCTTTATAAACGGGAGCGGATAATCGCTTCGCCGCAGAGGGCTTCTATTGCTGTGGGCGAGGGTACGGTGCTGAATTTCTGCGCTAATAACTATCTTGGCCTTTCGGCTCATCCGCGTTTGGTGGCGGCGGCTAAGGCGGCTATGGATTCGCACGGTTTCGGCATGTCGTCGGTGCGTTTTATCTGCGGCACGCAGGATCTGCATAAAACCTTAGAGGAGGCTATCAGTAAGTATTTCAGAACGGAGGACACTATTCTCTATGCTGCTTGCTTCGATGCTAACGGCGGAGTTTTCGAGCCTTTGTTTGGTGAGAATGACGCTATTATCTCCGATATGCTGAATCATGCTTCGATTATCGACGGGGTGCGCCTCAGCAAGGCTAAACGCTATCGTTACGAAAATGCCGACATGGCGGCTCTGGAGGCCTGTCTGCGAGATACTCAGGGACATCGCTTCCGAATAATTGTTACCGACGGGGTCTTTTCTATGGATGGTAATGTGGCTCCTATGAACAAGATTTGCGAGCTGGCCGAGAGGTACGACGCTCTTGTGATGGTCGATGAGTGCCATTCGGCGGGAGTGGTCGGTAAAACCGGACGCGGGGTGAGCGAATTGTTCGACGTCTATGGACGAATCGACATTTACACAGGCACCTTAGGCAAGGCTTTCGGCGGCGCTATCGGTGGATTTACTACCGGTCGGCGCGAGATTATCGAGCTATTGCGTCAGCGTTCTCGTCCGTATCTATTTTCTAATTCGATACCTCCGGCCATAGTTGGCGCAGGGATAGAGATGTTCCGAATGCTCGACGAAAGCGATGAGCTTCACGCTAAACTTGCCGATAATGTTGAATACTTCCGTACTCAGATGTTGGCGGCAGGTTTCGACATAAAGCCCACGCAATCGGCTATATGCGCTGTGATGTTATACGACGCCAAGCTTTCGCAGCTCTTTGCCTCGCGTATGCTCGACGAGGGTATCTACGTTACCGGCTTCTACTACCCTGTGGTTCCTAAGGATCAAGCTCGTATCAGAGTGCAACTCTCGGCCGGACATGAACGCGAACACTTGGATAAGTGCGTGGCTGCCTTCATCAAAGTAGGACGTGAACTTGGACTTTTGGACGGTTAGACTGTTGGACTTTTGGACGGTTAGACTGTTGGACTGTTGGATGGTTAGACTATTCAATAAAATAAAGATTACTTATGTATATTCCAGACCCTGATACTTTACGTGATTTGTTTCTGGCGGCTTTCTATGCTGCTGTGCAGGCAGGACGTCAGGTTCTCAATTTGATGGATTCGGAGGATTACCAAATCTCGATGAAGTCGGATAATTCACCTATATCATTAGCCGACAGAATGGCGCATAAGACTATAGGCGACTTTCTGATGCACACTCGCATACCGGTGATGAGCGAGGAGGGACGCGATATTCTCTTCGAGGAACGGCGTTCGTGGGATGTTCTGTGGATTGTTGATCCTTTGGATGGTACGCGGCAATTCATCAAGAAACGCAAAGAGTTTACGGTCAATATAGCCTTGATTTCAGCCGGCTTACCGGTTCTTGGCGTGATCTATGCTCCGGCATTCGGCACGATGTACTTCGGACATAGAGAGATCGGTTCTTATCGGATGACTATCGATGACCTCGACGAAACTCTGCGATATTCCTTCGACGATATTGTGGCCAAGTCTGTAGCTATGCCATCGTCAATAGCCAATAAACCAAAGGCCTATACTATTCTTGCCAGCCTGAATCATACCAATCAGGACACCATGAAGTTTATCGAAAAGATGAAAGCCCGCTATGGCGACGTTGTTGTCGAGCAGATGGGAAGTTCCTTGAAAATGTGTCTTTTGGCCGATGGACTTGCCGACGTTTACGCACGACATACCGATACTTACGAGTGGGACACCGCCGCCGCTCAAGCCGTTCTCGAAGGCGCAGGCTATTCAATAAAGGACATAGAAACAGGTCTTTCGCTGATTTACAATAAGGAATCTCTAACAAATCCGTACTTTATCTGCGAAAAAAACAGCGGAGGGCTGCGCAGTCAATTAAGAATTAAAAATTAAGAGAGATTCAGGATTGCAAGAGCCAAGACGCTACGCAGTCAATTAAGAATTAAGAGAGCTACGCAGGCTGGATTGATAGTCTTTTTGTTTTCATCAATCCAGCCTGCGTAGCTCTCTTAATTCTTAATTGATTATCTTGAATCTCTCAGTTTCTTTTCCCATTCCCAGGCGCTGCTTAGCATTTCGGAGGTAGGGGTTTTGGCTGTCCAGCCGAGTTCTGTATTTGCCAGCGAGGGGTCGGCCCATACTTTTTCGATGTCGCCGGTACGGCGGGCTACTATTTTTCTATTGACTTTCACGCCGGTAGCTTTTTCAAAGACTTCGAGTATTTCGAGAACCGAGAGGCCTTTGCCTGTGCCGAGGTTGAAGATTTCGGGATTTGTTTTGTTTGCGCAAGCAAGCAGACGTTCTACGGCAATCACATGAGCCTTAGCCAGATCCACTACGTAGATGTAATCTCTTATCGCCGAACCGTCGGGAGTATTATAATCGTCGCCAAAGACACTCAGACATTCGCGTAAGCCGATGGCAGTCTGCGTAACAAAGGGTATGAGATTGTTTGGGATTCCGTTTGGCAATTCGCCGATAGCGGCCGATGGATGCGCTCCTACCGGATTGAAATAGCGCAAAATAACGCTTTTGAGATTAGCGTCGGCAACTGTACAATCGCGAATTACTTCTTCGGCGATTTGTTTGGTATTTCCGTAAGGAGACGTTGCCGGCTGAACGGGAGCATCTTCGGTAACAGGAAGGATTTCGGGCTGACCATAAACCGTTGCCGATGATGAGAATACAAAGTTCGGAACCTTGTTTTCGGTCATACATTCCAGCACGTTCAGCAGCGATACGAGATTGTTACGATAATAGAGCAAAGGTTTTTCTACCGATTCGCCAACAGCCTTACTTGCAGCAAAATGTATGACAGCTTTTATGTCTTGATGTTTCTTAAATACTCCATCGAGAGCGAGTTTGTCGCAGCAGTCAATCTTTTCAAAGGCGGGAGTTATTCCCGTAATCGAAGCTACACCATTGAGGGAATCGACAGTTGAATTGGATAGATTATCGATTACAATTACTTCGTAGCCTGCTGTTTGCAGTTCTACTACGGTGTGCGAACCGATGTATCCGGTACCGCCCGTAACTAAGATTTTTTCTTTCATAACAAGTGATAATATTAGTCTTACAATTTCAATTTTACGTCATAAGCGAAAGGATATTCCGGTCCGAGCGAGCAGAGAATCAATCCGGCATTTTTGGATTTAAGCTCGGAGGCAACCATCTTGGACATCACAGCTACATTATCGTCGTCTAAATGGCTGAAAGGTTCGTCCATAAGCAGAAAATCAAAAGGTTGGCAAAGAGCTCGTATTACGGCAATACGTTGCTGTTGTCCGAAGGATAGCCGCGCAACCTTGTCATTTACTTTGTCTTCGAGTCCTGCTTCGACAAACATTTGTTTTATTTCTTCTTCGGTTTTATGACCGGTGAGGTGATTTTTGATTGACACGTTTTCTAATGCGGTCAATTCGGGAAAGAGCCTAAGTCCTTGAAACACGCAGCTTATGACGAAGGTTCTCAACTGCGTCCATTCTGTGATTTTCATGGCGTTTCCGTTTACGTCGTCGTAGAGGAAATCGCCTGAATAATCGGTACGTTCGCCGAAGATGTAGCTTAGCAGCGAGGATTTTCCAGCACCCGAACTTGCGGAGATTAGATAAAGCTTGTTTCTACTGAATCTCACCTCCTTATGCCAAATTTCCGATACCGGCTTGCCGGTATCGGAAATAAAATAAGGCACGACATGGTTTACCTGTATGGTATCCATCGTTTAATATAAACTTGACGTGTTTTCGTCTATGTTTTTAAGTATCTGTTTCAAAGCGTTTACAGTAGTGTTTTTGAGCTTCAGCGAACATTCGGCCTCGTAGTTGTTAGTTACTCCGTAGCTAAGTTCCTTGTAGATATTCATATACGAAGTAAATTGCTTGTAAGCACGTCCGCCTATAGTGTTTTGAAGCAGCAGTTTGATGTGATCGGGATAGCTATCCAGATCCAAGTTCAAGTAAAAGAGCATCAAGTCTTTCTTCAGTTGTGCGCCGAGCGAGCCGCTTGCAATGTTTTTGTCGAATCCTTTATCGAGGAATTTCTTTATGCCTTCGATATCGTCTGACACATAGACTTTACTGTCTTTGTATGCGAAAAGTACTGACATTGGCACTCCGCCGCCCATCACCAGGGTATAATGTTCGCCGGTTTTGCTCCACATATTTGCAGGCAGGGAGGCAAGCAGGTCTTGAAATCCTTGTTCTCCATTGACAGTAAAGGCAATACTTGTTGTCGGAATGGGGAACATACCTTCGACAAATCCGTAGAGGCTGAACAGAATATCGCCACCCAAAGCGTTCACAATTTTTTGTACCGATGGATCTTCAAATGCGCTAAATAATTCGCTGTATGGATTATAGCTATCGTCAGCATTACATTCCGATAAGGCAGTTTTTATAAAGTTTAAGTATTCCTTAACGTTGAGCGACATTTTCATAGCGAGGAAAGATTGTTCGGGAAATCCTTGATAAAGTGTTTCATCGAAATCCTTCTTGATTATGGGATACTTAGCCAGAACTTCATCGACTTTTTCCTTCGGACCCATGGTCCCTTTGCCATTTATCTCGCCGTTTTCAAAATTGAGATAGCCATACACGTAAGTTCCTTTAGCTAATTCGAAAACATCCATTTTATCGAGCCCCATCATCGTGGAATAGAGGTCAATAAGCACGCCGTAGTCGGCCCATATTCCCAGGTCGTAGGTATTGCTTTGGAAAGCTTTGAAGCCTTCGTTCGCGCTTATGCTCGTTTCTTGGTTGGCTGTGAGCAAACTTGCGAAATCTAAGGTTTCTACGCCATCGCCGGCAACGAGGATCAAATAGTCTTTGTTCCAAGCGAAAGTGCCGTTGTCCAAAATAAGTTTGTACTCGCCTTTGTCCTCCGGTTCGGGGGCGCCGAGATCCTTGATTGTGGCGACAAACTTGCTTTCGTCGTGCAGTTTAATCACACAAGTTACATTGACGTCGCTTTCAAGTTCGGTTTTACGTGCGTACACATAAAACACGTCGAGATCGAGACCTGCCGATTTCGGATCCTTGACAAATTCGTCGAAGGCTTTCTGTTGTTTTTCATTAAATTCGGAACGAAAGAGGCTGAAAAACTTGAAATCGTCAGGTTTGTTCAAGCCTCCTTTATCTACGATTTTTTTGAATTCGACGCCTACTACGAAGATGGCGTCTCCGGGGATGAGCGACAGGTGCGATGTTCCGCTACCGCCACTCGATTTGGGGTTGCATCCGCTCAGCGACAAGAATAAGGCCGCGAGCAGAATCATTGACTTTTTAATTGCTTTCATGCGTAATCTGGTGTTATTGTTGTTGATAATTAAAATGTTAATCCAAATTTACAACGAAATTACTGATTCGTTCATGGCGCAAAGGTATATATATTTTTTTAACTATATCTTTGCGGCCTTATGATAAATGTATTCGGATGGCAAAAACATTGAAAGAAAAGACTGCCGGCGCACTGATGTGGACAATCTCCGACAGATTCGGGCAGCAGAGTTTGCAGTTTGCCTTGTCTGTGATTTTGACGAGGTTTTTCCTCTCTCCCGAAGATTTCGGATTGATGGCTATGCTGACTATCTTTATTGCGATGGGGATGATACTTTCGGACGGAGGATTATCTACCGCTCTGATACGAAAGAAAGAGGTGAGTCAGACCGAGTTATCCTCGGTTTTTTATGTGAACGTAGCGGCAGGAATTTTAATGTATTCTGTGCTTTTTGTCGCCGCGCCTTTCATCGCCGCGTTTTACGCTCAACCACAATTGACGCTTTTGTGCCGCGTTGCATCTATACCCTTTGTTCTCAATTCTTTTGCAGTAGTTCAGACGGTTAATTTGACAAGAGAATTGAATTTTAAACAAATCGCCAAGATCAATTTCATTGCATTAATCTGTTCGGCAGCGATAAGTTTACTATCGGCAGCTAATGGCATGGGTGTGTGGACTTTTGTTTTCCAAAATGTCTCGTATTCTGCTGTGCGCAACATGTGTTACTGGATACATCGCTCGTGGCGTCCGTCGCTTGTTTTCAGCATGTCGGACGTCAAAGCGTTGTGGAAATTCAGCCGTAATATACTTGCTACATACACATTGAATGTCATATTTTTCCACATGTATTCGCTGCTTGCAGGCAAATTTTACAAGCTGCACGATGTGGGATATTACTCTCAGGCCGATAAACTTACTTCGCTCGGAGCTTCTTCTTTGAGCAGCGGTTTGCAGGCAGCGGTCTATCCTGTGCTGTCGCAAATCGGCAACGACGAAGAACGCCTGCAAAGAGCTACCCGCAAAGCTGTGCGAGTTACGGCCTTTGTTACTTTTCCTGCCATGCTGGGTCTGGCAGTTACGGCCGATTCGCTTGTAACCGTATTGCTTACAGATAAATGGGCAAGTATAGTGCCTTATATCAGAATATTGTCTATAGGTTGGATAGCCCTTGTATTCACGGCTTTACACTTGTCGGTATTTTACACAAAAGGTCTGGGAGAAACATCTTTGAAATTGGAACTTGTGAAAAAGGGGATTATCCTGATATGCGCTGTTTTCACCGTTCGTTTGAGTCTATTTGCGATGGTTACAGGTCTGGCAGCTGCACATCTGGCTGGTTTCGTAATCAGTTCGGTAACATTGGGCAGAAAAATGGGCTATTTGATTATCGACCAGATAAAAGACATTTTCCCTTACCTCTGCATAGCCTTGCTTATGTCGGCAGGAGTTTACGGTTTAACGTATCTTATAGACAGTAAAGTCCTGTTACTCTTGCTTCAGGTAACATCGGGAGCTGCGTTTTATATAGCCTCGGTGCATTTGCTTGGATCAAAAATATTCAAGGAAATGTTGGAGTTGATAAAGAAGCGATAAAGTTAAATCAGTGTGATAATTAGTTATTTAGTTTTGAATGTCGTGAATATCTAATATACTGGTTTAATGTCCTATATATTGTTTGCTCGGATGTCCGTTTGTGAAAAAGATTACATTGTTGGCTATATTATACAGATTTTCTGCAGTAGCAGGTTCGGGGAATAAATTGCCTGCCAAATCATTTCTTACAAAAAAAGCATTGATCCCCGTTCTGCTGGTGCCAACCAAACGATAACCAAGCTGTGATCCAAGAATTTCGAGCGATTTTAATGATGCTCCGTGCTTATCGCTACTGTCCCAGATGTGATTTTCATTGTATTCTATGATCCATTCATGTGCTGGTGGAAATTTTGCATTATATTCGATCACCACAACCCTTGGCTTTATGCAAGTAATAGCCTCCCAGATCCAATAATCATTGCCATCGATATCTATGCTCAATAAATCAATTTCGCCTTCCGTACTACCCTGATTTCCAATAATTTTATTGATATTTTCGGTTGTGATAAAGACATTGATGACTGTTAATTGTTTTTTTGCTATCGGAACGGCGAAATAATTTCTCAGATTGCGTATAAACTTTTTATTCCCGTCGATCCACAGCCCTTGCCATCCCTTGTGTAACAAAAAATGACCATTACTTTCCAAACCGTCTTGAACACCAAACTCTACGAATTTTTTGTTTGTTGTTCCTATTCGGTTAAATATTTCGGCGATAATACCATCTTCATCACCCTGCGAATAAACTTTATAACCAAAGCCATCCAGATATATCGAATCTTCAAGCCTTCGTTTGGCGTTGTATTCGCCATCGCTCCGGCCAACGAAAGTTTTTACCCTCACTCCACCGTGAAATAATGGCTGTAAACAGTAAATCGTCATCCATGACAAATGTTTTTTTAATAATCTTTTTATCAGTCCTTTCATCAATTTATTTATTAGTTTTTAATACATTATATAATTTGCATAGCTTGCTGATTAAAATAACGAAAGCTCTGCCATGCAATCTCTGCATGACGGAGCTTTTGTGATAATATTTTTGTTGCCGGTGATTCAGGATTCGTATCTGAATCGTGTGCCACAATTGTGTGTTTATGAGCAATATATATATGAGTGGGGGGGGGGGTAATTGCATGATTGTCAGCGACTTTCGTGTCTCCGATAAGATGGTTTGCAATACATATTCCCAGTACATAATAATTATTAAAATCATTTCAATGTTTTACGGCACAAAATTACATGAAAATTTTGAGAATATCCAAGCGGGTGGAATAAAAATCAAGACCACCCTCTGTACTGCTTACGCCGTACTCGAAGTACAAATGTTATCTTTGTAGTTAATAAACAAATTGTTTAACAATACAAATTTGTAAGTTTATGAACACATTTAGTGGCCTTGACGTGCACAAAGATAGTGTATTTGCATGTATCTTGGATGCACAGGGCGAAAAAGTTTTCGAGAAACGTTACGGAACGCTCACCCCTGATTTGACGGAGTTGCGTAATGTTTTGAAGAAACACGGTTGCAGTGAAGTTGCGATGGAATCGACGAGTATCTATTGGATGCCGATATGGCGAGTATTACAGTCTGATTTTTCCTTAAAACTGGCTAACCCTTATTTTATCAAGCAATTGCCTGGGCGGAAAAGTGATGTAAAAGACGCACAGTGGATAGCTGAGTGTTTGCAGAAAAAACTGATAAAAGGCAG
>JAITGD010000095.1 GCA_031280885.1 Prevotellaceae bacterium
GAAATTCCGGAATCGGCACAGGCGCCCGGACTCGCCGCAGCCCGCAGCAAACTCATTGAGGACGAAATGAGCGCGAGCGAACGTCTGGCATACCGCCGACACATGGACAATCTGCGTTACCAGCGTAGCGTAATCCAAACAGGACTGATTGAAGGACACGAAATAGGAAAGCAAGAAGGACTGATTGAAGGACATGAAAAGGGACTGATTGAAGGACACGAAATAGGACTGGTGGAAGGACACGAAAAGGGACTGATTGAAGGACACGAAAAAGGGCTGGTAGAAGGGCACGAAAAAGGAAAGTTGGAAGGGCTGACCGAAGGCATGGAGAAAGGCATAGAACAAATTGTACTTGCCGGCAATCGCAACGGTTTTACCGTCGAGCAAATTATGGCTTTTTCCGGCTTGAGTCGTGAAAAAATACTCGAAATCATTAAAGCCAACGAAAATAAATCTTAAAAAACATGCCAAACTTCCGCCAAACAGCCTTCGCGTCAGGAAATTCTGCGCAATCACGCAATTTGACGCTTCCAAAGATTCAAAGCGCCTTACACTCTGTCGCAAACTTTTCATATCTTTGCGCCATGAAATTTGATACGATGCAGGTTTTATCGCACATAGTAAATGTACCCGTTTCCGCTTACGCGGGAATACCCGAAGTCTCTTATTCATTGAGACATACGCTCCAAAATAATGGGGGGGGGGGGATTTCACTCATTACCAGCAAGTTACGAGGCATTAATAGAATATTCGACGGGCTTTGTCCGTCCCAAATCATCATACATCCGCAAGGGGATTTTTGTCCGCTTGCGGATTTTTCGTTTTATCACTAAAAGTCTGAATCGGCCGAAAAGAGACTGTAAACAAGAGAGTAGGCGCTAACAAACAATCAAAATTCAAAATGAAAAAATTTTCAGTAATTTTAGCAGCATTGCTAATGACCTTAGGCGCAAACGCGCAAGACAAACCGGTTAAATTCGGAGTGAAAGCAGGGGTGAATCTATCCTCTGTTTCGAGCATCAAAGTATCCGGAGGCGGGCAGGATGAACCTCTGCTGGAGGGCGACGGCATGTCTGTCGGATTTCATGCCGGCGGATTTCTGAATTACAGTTTCGGACAGTATTTCGGAATCCAGCCCGAACTCCTCTTTTCCATGCAGGGAGGCAAACAGAAGTCTCCGGGAAATGATCCGCTAAAAACATCCTTAAGTTTAAGTTACATCAACATTCCGATTCTGTTTGAGGTAAAGCCGATTACGGGATTAAGTCTGCTGGTAGGCCCTCAAATCGGGCTTAATGTTTCCCGATCCGGAAAATTGGGTGATACAAATTATTCGGGGTCGAAATTCGACGAATTAACTAAAGACAGTTTTGGATGCGATTTCAAAAAATTCGACTTTTCCATCGCATTGGGTCTGCAATACGCTCTTCCCATGAATATTTATCTGGGAGCTCGTTATAATTTGGGAGTAATTGCCCCCATAAATTATTCCGAAAGCGGAATAACCGTATCCGGCTGGAAACACAATGTGATTCAGTTGTCGGTTGGTTATGCGTTTTAGAACGCGATTTTAACTGATGAAGAAAGCTTGTCGTCCGAAGGCAGGCTTTCTTTTTTTAAAGGGACAGTAAATCCGTCAAATCTGCGTCAGCTACCTGCCAAACGACTATCCAAAAGTCTTGGTTTTTGCGTTCTGAAATTCTGATTCCGGCCTAAAAATTTTCATGTTTCAAAATTCTTAGTAATTTTACCGCCCAAAAATTATTGAACAATGAACGATAAGGAAACGATCGCTTATAGGAACATTTTACGGGAAAAGACCTCGCAATACAATGAGCCTGAGAAAATTCAAGCATTAGGCTTGTACCCGTACTTCCGACCCATAGAGTCGGAACAGGACACCGAAGTTTACATTCACGGGAAAAAAGTACTGATGTTTGGCTCGAACAGCTACTTGGGATTGACCTGCCATCCGAAGATAAAGGAGGCGGCTAAAGCTGCAATCGACAAATACGGCACAGGCTGTGCAGGTTCGCGATTCCTGAACGGAACACTCGACATTCACAACGAGTTGGAAGAAAAATTGGCCGATTTTACCGGCAAAGAAGACGCAATAGTCTTCAGTACCGGATTTCAGTCGAATCAAGGCGTTATTCCCACTATAACAGGGCGTAACGACTATATTTTGCTCGACGAACTCGACCATGCCTCCATCATTGAAGGCGCAAGACTGTCTTTTGCTAAGACAATCAAATATCGCCACAACAACATGCAGTCGCTGGAAAGTTGTTTGGAAAAATGCGACCCCGACCGACTGAAACTGATTGTAGTGGACGGAGTTTTCAGTATGGATGGTGATATTGTCAATCTGCCGGAAATAGTCCGCCTGTCGCGAAAATACAACGCCAATGTGATGGTGGACGACGCTCATAGCTTGGGAATACTTGGACGACAGGGACGTGGAACTGCCGACCATTTCGGACTGACCGATCAGGTCGATTTTATCATGGGAACATTCAGTAAATCATTCGCTTCGCTGGGCGGATTCGTTTCGGGAGATAAACATACCATCAGTTACCTGAAACACAACTCGCGTGCCTTGATATTCTCGGCCAGCATAACTCCAGCTTCTGTGGCAGTGGTACTTGCGGCGCTGGAAATTATGAAAACCGAACCGGAACGTATCGAACATCTGTGGAAATTAACTCACTACTGTATCAATACCTTGCGCATGAGAGGTTTCGAGCTGGGAACGACCTCAACTCCGATTATTCCGATAATAATTCGTAACAATCTGAAAACATTCAAATTCACAAGCAGACTGATGGACGAAGGACTTTTTGTAAATCCTGTCCTGTCGCCGGCCGTGAGTGAGGATATGACGCTGATTCGCTTTTCGTTGATGGCCACACACACACAACAGCAGGTCGATTACGCAATCGACAAAATTATAGCCATCGGAAAAGAATTGAGCGTAATTTGATAATTGATAATCAACAATAAAACAAATTAATAGCATGAAGAGATTTATTACTCTCGCATTTGCAGCAATCGTTTTGTTCTCGCAATATGCTGATGGACAATCGAAAAAAGGCGCTGCATCGCCTCAGGTCAAAAATGTGATTTTGATGATAGGCGACGGCATGGGCGTAAGCCAGATGTACGCCGGATTGACCGCCAACAAAGGCAGCCTGAACATAGAAAGATGCACGCATACAGGCTTTTCGAAAACATATTCGGCCGATAATTATGTTACCGACTCCGGCGCCGGCGGAACGGCCATAGCCTGCGGAGTGAAAACCAATAACGGTGCAATCGGCGTGGACGCCGAGGGTAAACCCGTGAAATCCATGCTGGAATATGCCGCTCAAAACGGACTTTCGACCGGAATTGTGGTCAGTTGCGACGCCACGCACGCCACGCCTGCTTCCTTCATCGCGCATCGCGCCAATCGCAGTATGGAAGAGGACATTGCACTCGATTATCTCGAAACCGATTTCACGGTTTTCATCGGAGGAGGACGCAAAAGATTCGAAGAACGCTCGGATAAAACCAATCTTACCGAAAAACTGAAAGCAAAAGATTATCAGGTAACTTACACCTTAGACGAGGCAAAAAAAGTAAAATCGGGAAAACTGATGGCTTTCGTTGCCGACAAGCATCCGGCCGCATATCCCGAACGCGGCGAATTGCTGCCCGAAGGACTTGCAACAGCTCTTAATATCCTCAAACGTAACGACAAAGGCTTCTTTCTGATGGTCGAAGGTTCGCAAATAGACTGGGCTTGCCACGACAATAATCAAAAAGCTCTTGAAAATGAAATACTTGATTTCGACCGAACTATAAAAGTCGCCTTCGATTTTGCCGCTAAAAACCCCGGAACACTTGTCGTAATAACAGCCGACCACGAAACCGGAGGCGTCGCTTTGAACAAGGGCAACATGGCTAAGGGCGAACTTACCGCAGCCTTCACCACCAAAGGTCATACAGGAGTGATGGTTCCGATATTCGCTTTCGGCGCCGGAGCCGAAAAATTTACCGGCATCCAAGAAAATACCGATTTCCTTAGAAAAATACTCGAACTGTACGGAATCAATAAATAGACTTTTTTTGGACTTTTTTTGGACTTTTGGACGGTTAGACTTTTGGACTTTTGGACGGTTGACCGTAACGGATTTTCCGCGGTTCATATACATTGTAGGGGCGTTGCGCGCAACGCCCCTACGTATTCCTGCGAAGTTAGAATATCCAACAGTCCAAATGTCCAACAGTCCAACAGTCCAACAGTCCAAATGTCCAAATGTCCAATAGTCTCCCTTAAACGATTTCTTTATTTACCTCTCTTTTAATTGTTTCTGCGAACTCGGCTATGGTGAGGCAGCCTTGGTCGCCTTCGCCTTGCCGACGTACTGCGACAGTTCCTGATTGTTCCTCTTTTTCGCCGACTATCAGTAGATAAGGGATTCGTTTTAATTCGTTTTCGCGGATGCGTTTGCCTATGGTTTCGTTGCGGGCGTCGATTTCGGTACGCACGTCGGCCTCGTTAAGTTCGGCGACTACTTTATTCGCGTATTCTTCAAATTTTTCGCTAACGGGCAGTACCACTGCCTGTTCGGGGATAAGCCAGAGTGGAAATTTGCCTCCGGTGTGTTCTATCAGCACGGCGACGAAACGTTCCATCGAGCCGAATGGAGCGCGATGTATCATCACGGGTCGATGACGTTTGTCGTCGGCTCCTATGTATTCAAGCTCAAAACGTTCCGGCAGATTATAATCCACCTGTATTGTTCCGAGTTGCCATTTTCGTCCGATTGCGTCGCGCACCATGAAATCCAATTTTGGTCCGTAGAAAGCGGCTTCGCCTTTTACTGCTATGGTTTTCAGTCCTTTTTCGGCGGCAGCTTCTATGATTGCGCTTTCGGCCTTTTCCCAATTTTCGTCGCTGCCTATATATTTTTCCTTGTTATCGGGGTCTCGCAGAGATATTTGGGCGGTGTAGTCGTTGAAATGCAGTATTCGGAAGATATACAGAACGATATCTATAACCTTGCAGAATTCTTCTTTTAGTTGATCGGGGCGGCAGAAAATATGAGCGTCGTCCTGAGTAAAACCGCGTACTCTGGTCAGGCCGTGCAATTCGCCGCTTTGTTCGTAGCGATACACCGTTCCGAACTCGGCAAGTCGCAGAGGCAAATCGCGATACGAGCGTGGTTTACTGCGATATATCTCGCAGTGATGCGGACAGTTCATCGGTTTAAGCAGAAATTCTTCGCCTTCCTGCGGAGTGAATATCGGTTTGAAGGAATCGGCTCCGTATTTAGCATAATGTCCGGAAGTTACGTAGAGTTCCTTCTGACCTATGTGCGGGGTGATTACCTGGTCGTATCCGCTTTTTCGTTGCAAGTTTCGCAGGAAGTTTTCGAGCCTTTCGCGCAAGGCCGCTCCTTTGGGCAGCCACAGAGGTAAACCCTGTCCCACTCGTTGCGAGAAAGTAAACAATTCCAGCTCTTTACCTACTTTTCGATGGTCGCGTTTTTTGGCTTCTTCCATCATGACGAGGTATTCGTCGAGCAGTTTTTTTTGCGGAAAAGTTATTCCGTAGATTCGCGTAAGCATTTTGTTCTTTTCGTTGCCGCGCCAGTAAGCTCCGGCTATCGAAGTAAGTTTTATTGCCTTAACGATTTCAGTATTTGGGATATGCGGGCCTCGACACAGGTCGGTAAATTCGCCGTTGGTATAGAAACTTATGGTGCCGTCCTGCAAGTCGTTTATCAGTTCGACTTTGTATTGATCGTCTTTTTTCGTGTATGTATCAAGTGCTTCGGCCTTGCTCACTTCTCGACGGAGGAATTGTTGTTTTTGACGAGCGAACTCGGTCATTTTCGCTTCGATAGCCGACAAATCCGCTTCGGTAAGCGTGTGGTCTCCCAAATCGACGTCATAATAAAAACCGTTTTCTATGCTTGGACCTATGCCGAATTTCACTTTCGGGAAAAGACTTTGCAAAGCTTCGGCCATCAGGTGCGACGAAGAATGCCAAAAGGCCTGTTTTCCTTCCGTGTCGTCCCATTTGAACAATTTTATTTCGGCGTCTTCTTCTATGGGACGCATCAGGTCGCATACCTGTCCGTTTACCTTGATTGCCAAGACTTCGCCGGCCAAGCGCGCGCTGATGCTTTTAGCTATTTCGGCGCCCGTTACGCCTTTTTCAAACTCGCGCACGCCGCCATCAGGAAATGTAATTTTAATCATAATTTCAATCGTTTAATTGATGCGCAAAGATACGATTTTTTTGGACGTCCCGTCCAGACTTTTGGACGTTCCGTCCAGACTTTTGGACTATTGGACTTTTAGACTTTTGGTCAAGGCATTAAAACTTAAGTTTGAAGTGCCATTGATTTTGCATTTTGATTCTAATAGTCCAAAAGTCTAATAGTCCAAAAGTCTAATAGTCAGAACTCCAGAAGTGGTTATTAACCCAACTTGCCTTCCTTAGGGACATATTTACCTCATATTCAGCCTGATGCTAATTTTTGATTTCAACTATGGGGTACTACGGCTTTTTTTCTCATTTTGGGGTTCGACTGTTTA
>JAITGD010000121.1 GCA_031280885.1 Prevotellaceae bacterium
GCCCGATTATCAAAACAATATGCTTTATATCTCAATTTACCCGCTTGCAAACAATAGAAGTAACCTTGCCCTTAAAAACGTAATGGAAACTATAAACAATACCAAAACCGTTTTCCCAGGTACAACTTTGATGCTAAACTTTAAAATCGCGACTTCTTAGTTTGCGCGACTTCTGGAGTTCTGAAATAATAAAAAAAGCTAACCGGCAGGCAGATTTCAGCGATTTATCAGTATAAAA
Source organism: Prevotellaceae bacterium (assembly GCA_031280885.1). Taxonomy (GTDB): domain Bacteria; phylum Bacteroidota; class Bacteroidia; order Bacteroidales; family UBA932; genus JAIRLF01. The sequence goes on from JAITGD010000121.1 coordinate 239, forward strand.
TCAACAAAATCTGCGTGCCGACAGCTTTGATTTGGAGAATTTTACCGAGTTTTACACCACAGCTTCGACATTCCACACAAAAGCGCGGATACCGACCTCCTCGTTGATGGAGTCGATTTTTTTTACTCCTTTCAGGATAGTTTCCACCTTTTCGTCTTCTACTATGGCGATTACGGCGGAGTTCATTTCCGGCCAGGTATGAGTTCCTTTACGTGGTTCGCCGCCGACGGAGCCTCGTCCCTGCACGTTTTCCCACCAGGTGAATCCTCTCACACCCAGTCGATCAAGCATATATTCCACCCTTTCGGTGTTTGCCTGATTAAATACTATAAGTATTGATTTCATTTTTTATTGACTTTTGGACTGTTAGACTTTTGGACTGTTAGACGTCCAAAAGTCCAAACGCCCTCGGCATTTGCCTGATTGAAATTATTAAATACTGATTTCATTTTTTATTGATTGTTAGACTTTTGGACGATTGGACGTCTAACAGTCCAAAAGTCCAAAAAAAGTCTATTCCATAAAACGGAAACGTTTACGAATTTTTTCCTGTTTGTCGCGTTCGCCCGATTTTGAAACGACGGCGTACATCACCGGCACGATAATCAGGGTTATGATGGTCGAAAAGATCAAACCTCCAATAACCGAGATTCCCATAGGCGACCAGATTTCGGAACCTTCGCCTGTGCTGAGCGCCATTGGCAACATGCCGAGTACGGTAGTTGCCGAGGTCATCAGCACCGGACGGAGACGCGAGCGTCCCGAAATAGCGATTGCGTCGTAGAGTTTGTAGCCGCGGTCGCGCGTGAGATTGATGAAGTCCACCAGCACGATACCGTTCTTTACTACCACTCCCACAAGGAGTACCATCCCTAAAGCGGCTATCAGATTGAGTGTGTCGCCGGCTATCAGAAGCGCCAAAAACGAGCCCGAAAAAGCAAAAGGAATGGCAAACATGATGACAAAGGGGTTTTTGAACGACTCGAACTGTGCCGCCATCACTATGAATACCAGCAACAAAGACAAAAGCAGCAGAAGAAAAATGTCCATGAACGATTCCTGCTGATCTTCAAAAGCTCCGCCCACGTTTACCATCAAATCGCGAGGAATTTCGACGGTTTGCAGCGCCTTGTTGATTTCGACGGCCAGCGTTCCCAGAGCTACTCCTGCGGGCGTAACCGATACTGTTACAATACGTTCCTTTCGTTTATGGTCGATATTCGGAGGCGACCAATATTCGTCCACCGAAGCAAGTTCCTTCAGTTTTATCTGTTTACCCTGCGGGGTGGTCATGGTCATTTCTTCGAGTTTGGTAATCGAATTTCGCGAATCTTCGGTCAAACGCACGATGATGTCGAATTCTTTGCCTTCTTCGCGTAATTTGCTGGCTACCATTCCGTCCACGCGATTGCGTATAAAGTTTGCGACGGTGGCGTTGCTCAAGCCGTGTTGCGCCAATTTTTCACGATCGACCACCACTTTCAGTTCTGGACGGTCGTTTTTTCGACTTACCTGAACGTTTGCAGCGCCCTTAATATCACTAACTTTGAGTTTGATTTCTTCGGCGAGTTTGTTGGTACGGTCGAAATCGTATCCGAAGATTTCGATGCTCACCGAATTGTCACCGCCCATCATGCCTCCGCTGGAAGTAGTTACGTTATAATTGATTATTTCGGGATACTGTTTCAGTTTTCCGCGCAGGTCGTTGGCAATCTGAAAGACCGAGCGTTGACGCTCGCGGAGAGGTTTCAATCTGAAAGTCATGTTAGTAATGTTCGTACCGTTGGTGCTGAACAGCGAAGATATGCTTCCCGTGTTGTCGGAACCCGACGAGGAGGATATCAGCACAACTTCGGGATAATTCTCTTTTACAAGCTTTTCGATACTGCGTGCGGTTTTCATGGTTTCTTCCACGCGAGTACCTGTTTGCAGTTCAATCATCGCACTGAAACGGCCTTCGTCGGTTTGCGGCATGAAGTCGGTTTCGACAAATTTCAGCAGAAAACACGACGACAAAAAGATCAGCAAGATAGCAGGTAAAACGATTTTCTTGTGAGTCAGCGACCAGCGCAAAACTTTTTCGTAGAAAATGTCGAGCCTGTCGAGAAGTTTGCCGAAAGTGTTGTCGTAATTGATACGGCTGCGTTTTCTGTTTGGATCTTTCAATTTCAAAATTCTCGACGAAAGCATTGGCGTTATGGTTATTGCCGCAAAAGTCGAAGAAACGACGGTTATGGTTACTATCCATCCTAATTGCTTGAACATCACGCCTGTCATTCCGCCGACCATAGTCAAAGGCATGAACACAGCCACCACAACCAGAGTGGTAACGATGACCGAAAGCCAGACTTCGTTGGTGGCGTATATCGACGATTCGCGCGGGCTGCCTCCACGTTCCACGTGTTTTGTGATGTTTTCAAGCACCACAATGGCGTCGTCCACAACCATTCCTATTGCTATGGATAGTGAGGATAAGGAAATCATATTCAGCGAATTATCCGTCAATCCCAGATAAATGAACGAAACAATCAGCGAAAGCGGTATGGTGAGCGCAATGATTAAGGTCGCCCGCCAGCGTCCCAGAAAGAGCAGCACCACTAAAACCACGAATATCAGCGCGTACATCATGGTTTCCGACAGATTGTTGATGGAGGATTTGATAAAAGTCGAAGAGTCGAAAATTTCTTGTATCCGAATGTCGGGAGGCAGATTTTTCTTCAATTTTTCGAGTTCATCGCGCACCTTACTTGCTATTTTTACGGTATTTGCGCCCGATTGTTTCGACACCATCATCCGCAGCCCTTGTTTTCCGTTGATGCGCTCGTCTATCGAAATATCCTTGATAGTGTCGCGAACCGAAGCCACGTCGCGGATATAAATATTTTTCCCTGCATAACTACCTACTACTAAGTTGAATATCTCGGCGCTTTCATCAAATTCGCCTTCTACACGCAGCTGATAATCGTCCATTCCCATTTTGACGTTTCCTGATGGCAGGTTGAGATTTTCGGCGGCTATTATATTGCCTATCTGTTCGATAGTCAGCCTGTAAGCGTCGAGTTTTGTTTGATCGACGTCGATATAAACCACCCGTTTAGGCGCTCCGCTGAGCGAAACGGAGCCTATACCGTCGATGCGGTTCAGCGGATTGACCACCCGCTCGTCCATTATTCGGTCGAGTCCCGAATAACTTGCTTCGGCCGTTACCGCGTAGAACAATATGGGCATCATGCTGGTATTGAACTTAAAAACTCTGGGACGCTCTACCTCGTCGGGCAAATTGCCCACCACCCAGTCGAGGGAATTTCGCACGTCGCTTACAGCTTCGTCGAGATTTGCATCCCATTCAAATTCAAGGTTTACCACCGACATATTGTCGTACGAAGCGGAGGTTATTTCCTTCAATTTGTCCACCGCACCCATGCCGTCCTCTATCAACTTTGTGATATTAGTTTCGATGTCGGCGGCATTAGCTCCCGGATAGGTGGTCATTATTGAAATGTACGGCGGTTCGATTTCCGGATACAAGTCAATCGGCAGTTTCATAAGCGAATAGATGCCGAACACCATCACCGCCACAAAAACCATAGCCGTGGTTATAGGTTTATGTACAGCGCTTTTGTATATACTCATTGTCTTTTTATTATGATTTATAAATGAGGTTTATTACTGTTTATCAACTATTTCTATTGACATTCCGTCGAACAGACGGGCTTGTCCACCGACGACGAGCCGATCGCCTATTTTCACCTCGTCGGAAATCAGTTCGACCATATCGTCGAAACGTTTACCGATTCGCACTCCGATGCGTTTGGCGCTATCAGCCCGAGCCACAAAGACATAACGGTCGTTAGAGCCTTGCATTTTGAGTACTGCGGCGGCCGGCACAATGATTGTATTGACTTGTCCCAGCTCGAAACTCACGCGACTGAACATCCCCGGACGAAGCAAGCCTTTCGACGGAACGCTGATTTCCACTTGAAAAGAGTGAGTAGCCGCGTCGATAATCGGATAAATACGAAAAACTTTGCCCTCGAATGTTTGCCCCGGATAAACGTCGGCGGTGATTTTCACCGTCATACCTGTTTTTACCTGCGGATAGTATTGTTCGGGAACATTTGCCAGCGCTTTAAGATTATCTATTTGAGCGAGATAAACTATTGCGGCCTTGTTAGCAGCGGTGTTCGGCGTACCGGAATACATTTCGCCGTCCTCGAAGTACTTGCCTGCCACCACTCCCGCAAAAGGCGCGAGCAGCTGGGTGTTCTCGCGGAGGAAATTGACGTTGGTTTGCGCCACCTCGTACTGAGATTTCAACTGATCGTACTGTTGCTGAGCTATGCTGCCGAGTTTCACTAAGGTATCCAGACGTTTATAGTCGGTTTTAAGCGTTTGCAGCTGTACTTCGGCCTGCGAAAGCTGAGTGCGATCCATTTGCACAAGCATCTGTCCTTTAGATACATGGTTTCCAACTTCGACGTATATTTTTTCTATTCGTCCGGGCGAGGCCGGCACCAAATAGATTTCCTCGAAAGGATTCAGCGTCGAAGGATATTCGACCGAACGGTCGATGGTTTGCTCTGCAACGAGCATTACTTCAACCTTTTCCGCCGCAATCTTTACGGAATCAGCTTTGTTTTCGGCGGTTTTCACTTCGCCGTTTTTGTTTCCGCACGATGCGGTCGCAATACCTGCAAGTGCACATATCAGCAACTTGCTCGTTTGTAATAGCTTTCTTTTCATTATATTTATACTTTACAATTTTTTTATTCTACTGTGTTTTAAATAGTTTTTAAAGAACGTTTAAAGAGTTCCCAGCAGTTTCAACAATTCTGTTTGAGCCTTCAGCAAATCGCCTGTGGCTGTCAGCAAGTTATTTTCGGCTTGCAGATAATTGTTGTTCGCCGTAGTGAGGTCGAGGCTCGAAAGCATACCTTGCTCGTGTTTCAAACTGTTGCTTTTGAATATTTTGCGAGTAACTTCGACATTTTCCTTCTGGATAACATACTGGTCGTAGGCCGTTTGCAAGTTATATCGCAACTGTTTTGCCTGCGTATTCAGCTGATCGTTCACCTGTTCGATGTCCTTTTGCAAAGCTCGTAGCTGTAACTTGCTTTGTTTGACCTTTGAACGACGTTGAAACGAAGAAAATACAGGAATATTGGCCTGCAAACCCACCACGTTCGGAGGCGACATGTCGAAAGAAGCCTTTTTCAATTTGTGCGTATAGCTGTAAAATCCCGAAACAGTTGGTAGATACTCCGTTTGATTCATCAGGATTTGTTTTTCCTGCAATCGTTCCTGCTCTTTCAACAATTGGAAATCGATATTGTTATTAGGGTCGAAATCGCTGTTAGCCAACGATTGAGCATTTACTCCCTTTGCCATTTCGTCGATGTCGCCCACCAGAACGATTTTCGTATCGGGAGGCACGCCGAGTTGAAGACGCATCATATTGTAAGCCAGCTCCAATTGCCTGTCGAGCGAGCGCAACGCAGCTTCCATGTTCAGCACCTGCACCGACAATTGTTCGGCGTCGGTTTGTTCAATCAGTCCCACCTTTGCCATATCGCTGGTTTTCTTGTGAATATCCTTGATATTCGCCAGATTTTGCAGGATAATTTTTCGTCCCTGTTCGGTAACTAAGATTGCATGGAAGGAAATGCTAACAGCCTCTTTGGTATCAAGTTCGGTTTTGATTTTATTCTTTTCCGACAGGCTTTTAGCTATTTTCGACATTTCCACTCCGACCCAGTACGAGCCGCTGAACAGGAGTTGCGAAACGGTCAGTTTGGCATTGCTTGCAGGGTTGAACGGGATGCTTTGTCCTCCGAAATTCATATTGAAACCCAGATAGTTAGTGTAATCTATCGTTCCGCTGACTTGCGGCAAACCGGCGGCTACTGCCTGCCAGAGCGAGGACTGCGCCTCTTCGACGGAAATACCTGCCTTTTGCAGCGCTCGATTGTATTCTAAGGCGTGAGCCTTAGCCTGTTCCATTGTCAATGTCAATGTTTCCTGCGCTTCGCTTCTGTGAGCAAACATCAGCAGAAAAATGACGAAAGTCGTAATTAAAGTTCTTTTCATCCGAATTATTTATTGTTGTTTTTTATTATTATTTCAAGTCCTTTGGGAGTTGCGATTCCTCTCAAGAAGTTCATAAACAGGTCTTCAAAAACCTGTACTCCGGAGAAATCGAACTTTTCCGTTTCTATTTCCCATTTTTCGGCCTGTTCGGTGAAGAGCAATCTTGCCTGCTCCGAAAAGAGAAAAGCTGTTGTTTTCGGGTTTATGTCCTCGCGAAACACACCCTGTCGGATTCCTGTTTCAAACAATTCCGACAGTTTTGCCAGACCTATTTCGGCGTCTCTGTTGGCGTGTTCTGCATACACAGCGGGATAATAACGTTTGATGTCGAGCAACATCCGCATTTTACGGCGCGAGAATTGTTCTCTTTTCCGTTTGATATTCAGCAGCATTGCCTCCATCACATTATCGGTTTGCTTCCGCAGATTTTCGCTTTCTTCCATCTCCGAGCCGTGCATCATGTTTATTCCTTCGTTCAGGAGGTCGCTTTTATCCTTGAAATTCTCGTATATCGTCCTTTTCGAGATACCCAAATGCTTGGCGATATCATCCATGGTGGTTGATTTTACTCCTTGAAGTAGAAATAGTTTCATCGCTTCATCGACAATATGCTGTTTGTTCATGACCTTTTAAAATTTTCGGCAAAGGTAGTAAGAAAACTTTAAAAACCAAAAAAGTTTTCAAAAGGGTTCAAAAAAGTTTGAGGCGCATCAAAAGAAGATTTAGATGCGCGATGCGTGGTTTTACACACAAAAAAGCCGCCCGATGGGGGCAGCTTTTTTGTGTGTAAAGAATTAATAATTATTTATTTCTTCACATTTGCACCAAGTTCCGAGCCGGGTTTGAATTTCACCACTTTCTTTTCGGGGACATTCATCGTAGCGCCTGTTTGGGGGTTACGACCAATCCTTGCTGCTCTTTCGACTACCGAAAAAGTGCCGAAACCAACTAAGGTAACCTTGTCCCCTTTTGTCAAGGATGTGGAGACGGCATCGATAAAAGCGTCCAGCGCTTTTTTGGAGTCGGTTTTCGTGAGACCCGACTTGTCTGCAATAGCATCAATTAATTCTGTTCTATTCATAACTGAGAATTTTTTGTTTGTTAATATAAATACTCACAAGCCGCAAATGTAAACATAAAAACTACAATTGAACTCTGTCGAGCTAAGGATATAGCCGAAATCCGCTATTTATTTGCCTTATCTGTTAATAACTTTTGTCTGCAACAGGGCATTATTGTTCGATAATCTCCGCCAATCGGCTAATTATCAACGAAAAGTATTTTTGTTTGTTTTGTTGAAAACTTTTTTTGATTCTTTGTATTATTTAACATTTTAGCTGGCTGCAATTAAGGCAAATTGCAGCGATTTCGGGTCCGCTTTTCGCGAAAAGTATCAGGAATTATTGAAACTCTTGAGCGCTCTCAGCCACTCGTCCGGCATGGGAAACGAGCTTTTTTCCTCAGTATTGTAGGTCGAGAGTATCGACATGCTTTCTACCTTCACCTCGCCTTTTTTGTCGATAATGCTTTGTCGCATGGTAACGCTCTTTTCGCCAACTGATTCTACTCCTGTGATGACAAAAAGCTCGTCGGTCAGCAAGCAAGGATTCAGAAAATCGTTTTCGATATGCACGATAACCATGCTTTTTTCGCCAAACAGAGCGTCATATCCCAGAACGCGAAGCATATACTCTATTTTGCCGCAGTCGAGATACTGATTATAGATCGAATTGTTTACATGTCCGAACATGTCGATATCGTTAAGTCTTATCTGTACGGGAGTTTTTATAGATTTCATGATTTTCAATTTATTACATTACATGCGAATTTATTGTAGCGATGTTTTCAACGCTCTTTTTCACCGATTTCCAAGTCTCGAATTTTATATACGGAAACACAATTTCGGCGGTGCGAACAAGCGGACGGTACGTTATCGACTTATCCAGATCCTTTTTTAGATTTGATATTTCAGAGAATTTGAAACTATTTATTGCAAAGGCTATTGCAGCGAAAATCAACACTATTTGCCCCAGAGCGAAGACCATTCCAAGAAAACGGTTCACACAGCCGAGCATACTGAAGTTCACAAGTTTATCTACAATTTTAGCACAGCAAATCACAAGTACGCACACAGCAATCAGTAATATGATGAAAATGACGATTCTTGCTGCTGCGGGATCCACCGAAAAATGCGAAGCCCACCATCCCGACAGGCTCGACGACAAGCGATAAGCCAAAAATACGCCAATGAACAAGCCAACCAGCCCAAATAGTTGGCGTACAAATCCTTTTACAAGTCCGGCGATGATTGCTGCTACTGAGGCCGCAGCGAATATAAGGTCGAAAACGGACATTTGCTAAGTCCCTCGCGTGCAGGCGGAAACTATTGACCTTCTACTGTTACACTTTGTATAACAAGGTCTTTCACCGGACGGTCGCGCTGGTTAGTGGGGCTGCCGGCGATTTTATCCACCGTGTCAAGTCCCTCAATTACTTCGCCATACACTGTATATTCGCCGTCCAAATGCGGAGTTCCGCCCACTGTGGTGTAGGCTTTTATTGCTTCTTCGCTGAACTTGAAGCTGGGATTTGCCTGTTGTTTTTGTTTTTCAAGACTTTGCAGGCTTTCCAGCGTATAAACATTTCCCTGCACGATATAGAATTGCGAGCCGGAGGATTTTTTCTCTGGATTCACCTGATCTCCCTGTCTTGCAGCAGATAAAGCTCCTTTTTTGTGAAAAAATTGCGGCTTGATTTCGGCCGGAATGGTATATCCCGGCCCTCCAACGCCGTAATTTCCATCGGGTTTGGGGTTTTTGGATTCAGGGTCGCCTCCCTGTATCATAAAGTTTTGGATTACTCGATGGAAAATCGTTCCATCGTAAAAGCCCGTTTTGGACAGTTTGACGAAATTGTCGCGATGAAGCGGAGTTTCGTCGTACAATTGCACGCTTATCTTGCCTTCCGACGTGGATATCAGCGCTTTTACCTTTGTCATTTTTATTTCTTCTGTTTCGTTTGTTGTTACATCTTCCGTTTTGCTTGCCGTTTCAGTGTCGGCAACTTTTTGTTTTTCAGCCTCTTTCTTGTTCGATTGGCCTCCGCCGCATCCGTAGAGAGCAACTACAAACGACAAGGCGAGTGATAAGGTTCTTAATCTCATGATATACTTTTATTTATGATTATACAAGTTTATTTTCTTCCTCGCTTGGCTATGCTTTTATCCTTGACGTAAACCTGCCTTTCAAAGGCATGATTCAAAGACATGAAGGTGTTAGTCTTAGCTATTCCGTTGATGTTCTGGATAGTGTCTATCAGCACACTCATCAGATGGTCGTTATCTCGGCAATAGACTTTCAGAAGCACCGCATAATCGCCCGTAACGAAATGACATTCTACTACTTCGGCTATTTTCATCAAGGTTTCCACCACCGAGTTATACATGTTGGCTTCGGAAAGCTGTACGCCAATAAAGGCGCAGATATTGTATCCTAATGCCTGTGGTCGCACCAAAAACTGCGAACCTACTATTATTCCGGCATCTTCGAGTTTCTTAACTCGTTGATGGATAGCCGCTCCTGAAATACCACATTCTCGGGCGATTTCTAAAAACGGGGTTCTGGCATTTTGCACCAGGTACGCTAATATTCTCTGATCGATAGAGTCAAGCTGATAATTTGAATTCGACATGGCTTTACTGTATAAAATCCGCTTCAAATATAATGATTTTTTGATAGATGAAAAATATTTTTTCTTGACGCCTGATTTTTACCTCTTTGCAATTCATAGCAGTTTCTTGTGTTTAAAGATAAGTAGCGTGATTCCCGATGAAAGTATCATCAGTGCAATGCTTATCAAGTATCCATATTTCCAGTTCAGTTCCGGCATCACATCGAAGTTCATGCCATAGATGGATGCGATGAGTGTCGGAGGCATGAAAACCACTGAGGTTATGGTAAATATCTTGATTATCTTGTTCTGGTCGATATTTATCAAACCGATGATAGTATCTTGGAGATATTTCAATCGTTCAAATCCAAAGTTAGTATGGTTTATCAGCGAGTTAACGTCCTTTATCATCACATTTACCTTTGGTATTACGTCCGAAGGGAAGAGATTACTTTTCAGTATCGCCGACAGGGCGCGTTGCTTGTCCACGATATTTTTCCTGATAGTCATGATATTTTCCTGTAACTGACTGAGATAATACAGTGTTTTTTTGTCCACTTCGCCCGAAGCCACTTCTTTACCAAGTTGCGTAACTTCCTTGTCGATGCCTTCGATCATGTCGGCGTCGAGGTCGATACGAATTTCGAGAATCGTTACAAGTAGGTGAAATCCTGTGGTATATGTCTTATGACTGCTCAGCAGTTTGCGGCCTACTTCGGTCAGCGTGCGCAGGTCGGTATGGCGCACCGTAACCAAGATTCCCTCGCACATGATGAAGGACATTGGTTCTTCGATATAGCCGTCTCCCTGCGAAATCAGGAAGTTAGTATTACCGTAAACCACGTCGTCGGATTCGGAATAACGCGAACTGCTTTCGATTTCTTCGGCCTGCGCCCGTGTTTGCAGTTCGGTATTGAGAAAGACCTCTATTGCTCGTTTTTCCTTGCCCAGCGGGGCGTTGAGGTCGATCCAGACTATGTCCTCGAAGCCGAGTTCGTTCAGCATTTTCAAGTCTGAACTTTGCTGTATTTTGTTGCCCGATTTGTAATAAAATAGAACCATTTGCCTTAGTTTTTTTTGAATTTTGGATTAATTTAAATAACGTGATAATAATGAAGTTGAGTGGCCCGAAGGCTAACTTCGGTATCTCGACGCCATGCTCCAAAATTCGATTAAAGCCTTGTGTTTAGGCTCGTCCAATTCGTACTTTATGTTTTCGGTAAGATATTTGACTGCTTCCTGTTCGCCTATCTGCGGCTTGTATTCGGCGACGGCCTCCGGAATTTTACCGATTCCATCGGATAGTGCAAGATTGAAGGCCTCGCAAAAATCGTCCGACAGAGGATTTACAGCTGTCCAAGCCGCAAAGACAAAGGGCAGATTACGAAACTCTTTCCACATCTGCGCCAGGTCGTAAATGTACGGAAAATCGGCCTCGTGTCGAAACACCTTGTCGCCGATAAGAACGTATGCCGCACCGCTATCCGAAGGATCGATTTCTTTTTCCTGCAATTCGGTAATTGTTTTGGGAAACAGTCCTTTATATTCGTTGAGGAGGAGGCGGGCAAGCAAAATCGAGGTACGCGATTCGCCGTCGAGATACAGCCTTTCGATTTTTTCCAAAGGCGTCGACGAACATATTGCCACCGAGCGAACAGGCCCGTCGGCTCCAATGCAATAGTTTGAAACTATCTTATATTCTGGTATTTGCGGGATAATTACGGCAGGTACTATTCCCAGGTCGGCGTCCCTGCTCAGTAGTCGGGCGGCGCATTTTGCCGGCGAATCGTACACCACATCCACATGTTTGTATATTTCCGAATGTCTCAATCCGTACACGAAAGGAGCGGTGTTGAGGTACGATATGGCCGATATTTTTATTCTTCTCATTAGCCCTACTGCTTTTGCCTGATATTTCCTTATCCCGATGGCATGATTTGTAATTACCTTACTATGATTTTAAAAAATCTGTGCAGCCCGTAATCCTTTGAATCTGCACAACATAAAGGGTGAAAGAGGGGATTCGAACCCCCGACCTTCAGAGCCACAATCTGACGCTCTAACCAACTGAGCTACGATCACCATTTTTTTGCCCAAAAAGCACGCAAAGGTAATACATTTTTTTCAATGACAAAATTTGCTTAGATTCAGGATTGCAAGAACCAGGAATCAGGACGCTACGCAGGCTGGTTTGATTGTCGTTTTGCATGCAGATGTCTTCGGATTCATGATGCTCGCATGTAACAAACAGCGAGAATAACAGCATCGAAACCACCAAGATAGCAATCGGCGCATCAGACTTGTCCGGAAATCCAACAAAAAAAGAGTTTGAAAAACAGTGATTTGGCGCTCAAAAAAAGGCTTAGCTTCGCGCTTCCTTCGCTCTTCTTCGCTGTCTGAATCAAGATGAACAAGAAAGCAGAAAGCAGAAAGCAGAAAGCAGTTTTCCACATTCCGTACCTACGGCACGGTGCTGGGAGGGCGTTTGGCTTTTTCTATCAACATATCGTCCCCTGCGGGACTTTCTTGCTTACACCCTCATGTGCCGTTCATCTGTAATCGATCTTATGGTTTAGCACCTCAATTTAATATTTCGCCATTGTTATACGATTGTTATGCGATTGTTATACAATTGTAAAAAACACTACCTTTGCAGTCGATTGATAATTTATATTTTGACTGATATAATCATACATCCTGGAACCGTTCGGGGCGAATTGAAAGCTCCGGCATCTAAAAGCGTGGTTCAGCGTGCCTTAGCCGCAGCCTTGCTGAACAAGGGCAAATGTTCCATAAAAGGATATTCGCCCTGCGACGACGCGGAAGCAGCCATCAGCATAATCGAAACTCTTGGAGCTACGGTCGAAACCAAAGAAGGCGTGCTGACTGTAACAAGCACAGGTCCAATTAAAACAAAGGCTCCTATCAAACTGAATTGCGGCGAGTCGGGGCTTTCGTCGCGCTTGTTCGCTCCGGTATCGATGCTGTTCTGTAACGACGCGACGCTCACCGGACGAGGATCCTTACTCAAAAGACCTTTTGCTCCGCTGATGCGCAAGGCTTTCGAGCAAACAAAACTTTCGTACAGCGATAACAAGGGCATGATGCCCGTGCATCTGCAAGGCGTTCTGCAAGGCGGAAATATTGAGCTGGACGGCGGCGGCGGTTCTCAATTCCTGTCGGGATTGTTAATGACTCTGCCTTTGCTTTCGCAAGATTCTCAAATACTTGTACACAACCTGCAAAGCAAACCTTATATCGATTTAACTATCGAAATTGCTGCGCAGTTCGGAGTCGAAATTCAAAATTCGGATTACGAACTTTTCAACATCCGAGGAAAACAAAGATACTCAAGAGAAAGCATCGATGTAGAGGGCGACTGGAGCGGAGCTTCTTGTCTGCTTGTTGCCGGAGCTATTGCCGGAAATATTACGGTGAATAATTTGAGCCTCGATTCGAGACAGGCCGACAAACAACTAATTGAAGCTCTTAGACTTGCCGGAGCAAATGTGCTTGCCGGCAAAGACTTTGTGAAAGTAAGCGGAGGAGAATTGACCGCCTTTGAATTTGACGCTCGCAATTGTCCCGACCTCTTTCCGGCTCTGGTTGCCTTAGCTGCATCTTGTTCAGGAACAAGCTCTATAAGAGGCGTCGGACGACTTGTTAGCAAAGAAAGCGACCGCGCTTCAACTCTCCAAAGCGAATACGCCGGCTTAGGGCTGTCGATTTCTACAAAAGACGACCGGATGCTGATAAGCGGCGGAAAAATCAAGGGCGGAGAGGTGCGCTCGCACAACGACCACCGAATAGCAATGTCGCTCGCCGTAGCCGCTCTTCGAGCCGATGCTCCGGTAAAAATAAACGGAGCTGAATGTGTAAATAAATCTTATCCAGGTTTTTGGGATGACTTTTTGGGAGCCAAGATTTCAGGAACCAGTAGCCAGGACTTTTTGTAATTTTTAATCGGGAATTGTCATTTAATCAAGCGCTTCGCCTTTCAGAGTGGCTGAGGTGCAAGAAACGATTTTCACCAGCACTGTGTCGCCTATCCGGTAATTTTTACGCGGAAAGATCACCATTTTATTTTGAGCTGTTCGTCCGCACAAGTCTTTATCAGAGCGTTTTGAATAAGCTTCGGCCAGCACTTCCACTGTTTTTCCGAGTTCATTTCGATGACTTTCGAGCGAGAGTCGATTTTGCAATGCGATGATTTCATTCAGTCGTTCAGTTTTTTCGTGTTCCGGCACATCGTCGGCAAAATGGCGCGCCGCCTTGGTGTTTGGCCTTTCGGAATAGTTGAACATATACGCAAAATCGTAGGCCGCCGTCGCCATCAGCGAGAGAGTAGCTTTGTGATCTTCAATAGTTTCGCCACAGAATCCGGCAATTATATCGGTCGAAATACCGCAGTCGGGAATTATTTCGCGGATTTTTTTTATCCTTTCGAGATATTCTTCCCGCGTATATTTTCGATTCATACGTTTCAGCACTTCTGTACTTCCCGACTGAACCGGTAAATGGATGTAATTGCAGATGTTAGCATGGCGAGCCATGGTTACCAGCACTTCGTCCGACATGTCCTTTGGATGCGAGGTCGAAAAGCGTACACGCATCTGAGGTACGGCAAGAGCCACTTGTTCAAGCAGTTGTGCAAAATTCAGATTTTCCGGCTTCCAAAGGTAAGAATCCACGTTCTGACCCAGCAAAGTTACTTCTTTGTAGCCCTTGTCGCGCAGTTCTTCTACCTCGCCGACAATGGTTTGCGGGCTACGACTGCGTTCCGTTCCACGTGTAAACGGCACTACACAAAAGGCACACACATTGTTACAGCCGCGCATGATAGACACAAAAGCCGTAACGCCGTTTTTGTCCAAACGCACAGGGCTGATGTCCGAATAAGTTTCCTCGCGCGAGAGTAACACGTTGATTCCCTTTTGTCCGCTTTCGGTTTCGGCAAGCAATTTCGGCAAATCTCTATAAGCGTCGGGGCCGACCACTATATCGACAACCTGATTTTCGAGCAGTTTATCTTTCAGTCGTTCAGCCATGCAACCAATGAGAGCCACTCTGACTTCGGGACGTTTTTTCTTTTCCTGACGAAACACGTCCAAGCGTCCCCAGACGCGCTGTTCGGCGTTTTCGCGTATCGAACAGGTATTTATCAGGATTATGTCGGAATCGTTCAATTCTTTCGTTATCGAATATCCTGCTTTTTGCATTATCGAAGCTACTACTTCGCTGTCGTTCACGTTCATCTGACAGCCGTAAGTTTCTATGTAGAATCGAGGCGTCGTTTTGTCGAACACCGGTCTGATATAATCTATTTTCATGATTTTCAATGGATTTTTTTCCTTTGAAAAGGCCCCCGGTCAATCCGGGGGAATCTTTTCAAAAATCCTGAAAGTGCTGGTTTAGTTTGGTTTAGTTTTTTAGGTTTATTAGAAAGGTAGATCGTCAACCTCCGGTTCGCTTGCGATACTAACTATCGCAGGTTTACTTTCGTATTGACCTTGCTGAGGAAAACTACTATTATAATCCCCCTTACGACCTAAGAGTCTGAGGGTATCAGCAACGATTTCGGTGGCAGATCGTCTCACGCCGTTCTGGTCTTCCCAAGTACGCGTTCGAAGTTTACCTTCGATAAAGACCTGTGTGCCTTTTTTTACGTATTTTTCAACGATTTCGGCTTGATTTTTTCGCCACAATACGACGTTGTGCCATTCGGTTTGCTCGCGCCATTCGCCATATTTATCTTTCACACGTTCGTTGGTGGCTACCAGCAAAGTAACCACAGCCACTCCGCTTTCCAAATGCCGCACTTCGGGATCTTTCCCTACATTTCCTATTATCAACACTTTATTAAATGACATAATGTAATATTTAAACAAATTTAGCGACTTTTGGCATCATGTTTGAATCGTTAAAAACAAGCGCTCAAATTTTGAATAAAAGTATGTAAAATTTAATTACAGATGAACGTTTTGAGCAAATAAATTTGCGTATTTTTTACAAGTAGATGATTGTTAAGTCAAAAGAATTTAAACTTTCACAATAATCAGTCCATATTTTTTAACATAAAATTACAAATCGGCTGCCATAATCCGGCAAAAGACCGATTTATTTTCGTCTATCGAGCCGCGAATCGTCTTTGAGCGTCAGCTTTCCGATTTCGGGATCGCCGTCGTATATTATCGCACTTGTTTCGATGGCTTCCAACGAGAGTTTATTATTGACAGTGAGTTCGATAGCGCTTCCGCCCGAGATTTTCAATTCTGCCTCGTCGGAAATTAAATCGAATGATTTGAAAGAACTTCCGCCCGATGCTTTCAATACCAAATCGAGAACGTTTCCCGACAATGCTACCGTTGAACCTTCGTTGAGGGTCAGGTCTAAGTCCTCGCTTTTCACTGCTCCGCTGCGGAACAAACTCGTCCCGAAGAAATTCATTTTCAGCGACGAAACCTTCAAAGTATCTACAATCGACGCAATGGCTTCCGACACAGTGAGCGTGTTTATCGAATCGGCATAAACCCGAATTTTTACCTGAGTATCGTTCGGAAACTCCTTGCTTTTATCCTTGTAAAAGAACAATATACCCTTTTTGATTTCGTATTTCACACGAGGGAGAATATTATCGTCCGTTTCTATCACAATTTTTCGCCCGACATTTTCGGTTTGTTCGAAAATCAATTCAAATCCATCCTGCACTCCCAGAGAGTTAAAATAATCATCTATTGTGGTTTCGACCTGCGAAACGTTTCCTGCGAGTTCTATTTTGTTATCGCAGGAAAATAAAACAGACGAGGCAGCAAATGCAATCAAACGAAAAGAAAGCGCAAATCGCCGCACAATTATCTGAAAAACAGCTTCATTTATCATCAATTAAAATTTTGTAATTCATTTTTTCTCATTTGACCGTTCCCATCATAAACAGGCTTATCTGTCTGTTTTGAGGCGAATTAGTGGTCAGCGTGGTGTTGTAGTATTTATCGCCCGATTCGCCTGCGGTCAATTGCAGTTCGAGTGTGGCTTTAGCTCCTGGTTTTATGGTTGTTGCCGATATTTTGCTTTGCACGCAGGGGCAATCATTAGTTATCTTACGGATAATCAGGTCGCTTTTCCCTGTATTGCTTACTTCAAAAAGGCCGGTTACTTTATCGCCTTTGTTTATCGTATTGAAGTTGTGCGAATAGTTATTTATCTGTATAACAGGAGCTTGTTCGGCGGTAATTTTCGATAAATCTTCGTCGATGGTAGCTTTGATTTTCAACTCCGATTTGTTTGAACGATTTTTGATTACGACCACATCCGTACAAGGGCCAAATTCATTTTTTCGCGCCGCGTTATATATGCAAGTTATCGTTCCTGTTTTTCCTGCGGGAATACTTACAGGATTGACCGACAGCTGAATATGAGCCGGCACATTTTCAAAACTCGTTATAACCGGAGTTTTTCCCGTGTTGATAACTTCGAGACTTTCGGTTCGGATACCTGTGGCAGCTATTCGTCCCATTTCTATGGCGTTAGCTCTCATTCTCAGATCGCCGACCACATTAGGATATGTATCTTCGATAGTTGGAACTTTGGCTTCCACCTTGCCTTTTATGTGCAGCACTATTCTGCTGTTTTTCTCGGCATTACTTGTTACGGTAATCGTTTTATCGAAGGGATACGCTCGACCTGCCGGATCGTATGTAGCTTTGATAGAGCCCGATTTGCCCGGCATAATTGGTTCTCTTGTCCATTCCGGCGTGGTACATCCGCACGAAGGCTCTACATTTTGCAGAATCAGAGGAGCTTTTCCTGTGTTTGTGTAAGCAAAAACGCAGGATACAGGGCCGTTTGCCTCCTTTATATCGCCAAAATCGTGCGTCTCTTTTTTGAATGAGATTTCGGCTTTTTGAGCGAAAAGATTCGATGACAAAAAACAGAATAATCCGAATATGAATACTTTTGATCTCATGCTATTTTATTGTTTGATAATTATTTAAACATCTTATTCTCGGTTTATAACAAAAATCCGCAGAACTATTCCTCGTCGTCCGATTGGTCGAAGTTTCCTTCATCATCGGGAAATTCGTCGTCCTGACCCTGCTCGCCGCCTCCAAAGAGCGCTCTTTCAATCTCTTCGGGTTCCGAATCGATTTTTACATCAACCTTAATCAAATAATCTGCTTCGGGCGTATCCAGAGTAACTCCGTAGAAAAACTGCCCATTTCCTTTATCTACTTTGATTAAAGCGTCCGAATAGCCTTTCGGATATTTTTCTCTCAATTGTTCCAGCACTTCGGGCGATAAATTCTTGTAGTTCACCACAAGTTTCTTTTTTCCAGCAGTATTCGCCACCGGCTTACGGACTGGAGTTTTGCTTGCCAATGCAGGCTTTTTCGTGATTTTACTTTTCGACGCCGGCTTTTTTGCGACGCCGGGTTTTGCGGCGGGTTTTGCTGCTGATTTGCTTGACTTTGTCGGCTTAACCTCCATCGGTTTTTTTGCGATGACGGGTTTTGCGACGGGTTTTGCGACGGGTTTAGCAGCTGATTTGCTTGATGTTGCCGGCTTAACTTCCGTCGGTTTTTTTGCAACGACGGGTTTTGCAACAGGTTTAGCAGCTGATTTGTTTGATGTTGCCGGCTTAGCTTCCGCCGGTTTTTTTGCGATGACGGGTTTTGCAACAGGTTTAGCAGCTGATTTGCTTGATGTTGCCGGCTTAGCCTCCGTCGGCTTTTTTGCCGCGACGGGTTTTGCGACAGGTTTAGCTGCTGATTTGCTTGACTTTGTCGGCTTAGCTTCCGCCGGTTTTTTTGCAACGACGGGTTTTGCAACAGGTTTAGCAGCTGATTTGCTTGACTTTGTCGGCTTAACCTCCGCCGGTTTTTTTGCAACAGGTTTTGCGACGGGTTTTGCAGCTGATTTGCTTGACTTTGTCGGCTTAACCTCCGCTGGTTTTTTTGCGACGGCGGCTTTAGCCCCTGTGGATTTGCTTATAGATGTGGGTTTATCTATTGGTTTGTTTGTTGTTACCGGCTTGGCTGCTACAGATTTGCTGGCTGTTGCAGATTTTGCGGCGGCGGGTTTGTTTGTCGTTGCCGGCTTGTCTGCTACGGATTTATTTGCTGCAGACTTGCTTGTTGCTGCGGGCTTTTTTGTCGAAGCAGATTTGCTTGTTGCTGCGGATTTAACCGCTGCAGATTTGCCTGTTGATTCGGGTTTCAAGGCTTTTTTCTCATCTTGCTTTTTCTCTTCAGCCCTGTCAATCACTTTTTTAACACTCATATTTACAATAAATTTTTCTGCAATATTAAAATATTTTTGACTTATAGGTTTTCTTCCCGTTTTGCGACGATTTTTTTCAGAGCTTCTACCTCGTTTCTCAATTCGGGTAAATTACGGAAAACGGCAAAACTTCGGCGATATTTAGAAGCTTCCATTGCCGGAAATCCGAGCATACTTTTTCCGTCGTCCACATTGTTAGTAATTCCGGTTTTGGCTCCTACGTTTACTTCGTTGCCTATTTCCAGATGTCCGATTATGCCCACTTGTCCTGCAATTCTACAGCGTTGTCCGATTTTTGTCGAACCGGCTATTCCTGTTTGCGCTGCTATTACGGTATCTTGGCCTATTTCTGCGTTATGCGCTATCTGCACCATATTGTCGAGTTTGGTGCCGGAGTGGATTATTGTCGAACCCATAGTAGCACGATCGACGGTGCTATTTGCGCCAATTTCAACGTTATCCTCGATTATTACATTGCCTGTTTGCGGAATTTTCTTGTAACGTCCGTCGGCTCCGAAGGCAAATCCGAATCCATCGGCGCCTATTACGCTGCCTGCGTGCAAGATACATCCCGCTCCGATTACACAATCGGCATATATTTTAACTCCGGAGAACAAAACAGTATGATCGCCCACAGTAACATTCTCACCTATATAAACATGCGGATAAACTTTCACATTCTTGCCCAGCCTCGCCCCTTTATCAATATAAGCAAAAGCTCCTATATAACAGTTCTTTCCGTATTTCGATTTACTTGAGATAAATGAAAAAGGTTCTCGTCCTCTTCGGTTCGATGATTTAGAGGCCTCGAACAATTCGAGTACCGAGGCTATACCTTCGTAAGCGTTGTCCACTCGCACAAGGGTACACGACACCGGCGCTTTAAGCTCGAAATCCTTGTTTATCAGCACAACCGCAGCCTTGGTTGTATATAGATATTTCTCGTATTTCGGATTTGCCAGAAAGCAGAGCGAATCGGCTTTGCTGTATTCAATTCGCGCTGGAGAAGAGACAATTATATCAGGATTTCCCTCCACCTCGCCCTTGAGATGGTCGGCTATTGCCTGCGCTGTGAAAGAAGCGGTTTTACTGCCTCGTAAAAAATTCAATATCGACATATCTTGTTGATCTTTAAAAGCAAACAAATCATAACTGCGACAAAAATCTCGGTGTTTCTAATATCGAACTACACCTCCAATTTTTACGCAAGTTTAGTAAAAAATTGTCAGATGAAGCAAAAGTGTATCCCCGCGCTGATTTTATCGGGAGACACAAAAACTCAATGCTTTGCTTTTCCTTTGATTTTTCGTTCCGCGTTCAACTTGTTTTCGGGATGTGCCGCGATTTGCGGAACTGTCCAGCCCTTTTTTCGGATTTTCCACAGCAGCACGATTCCCGCAGCCACAAGCGGCAAACTCAGCAATTGTCCCATATCGAGCGTCATAGCTTTCTCGAAACTTTCCTGACGTTCCTTTAAAAATTCGATGAAAAAACGCGCTCCAAACAACAGTATCAGAAACATACCGAATATTACTCCATCGCGAAAAGGCGGTTTTTTCCTAAGATAAATCAAATAAAGCGCTGCAAAGATGCTTAAATTTGCCAGAGCTTCGTAGATTTGCGTGGGATGCCTTGCCACCATTCCGGCTTCCGGAGCATTGACTAAGATAAATCCCCATGGCACAGTGGTTTCGTATCCAATAATTTCGGAATTCATCAGATTTCCGATACGTATAAAAAATCCCGACAGGGCAACGGTTATCACAATGCGATCGAGCGTCCAAAGATATGGTACTCTGTTTTTTCGACTGAAATAATACAGTCCGATAAGTATTCCCGCCGCTGCGCCGTGGCTGGCCAATCCCTTGTATGGAGGAAGCAGGACTTCCAGAGGATTGTGTATCAGGGCTGCCGGCTCGTAAAATAGAAAATGACCCAGACGTGCGCCCAAAAGCGTGGCAAGGGCTACAGGCCAGAATATATTCTCGTAAAGTTGCGCCGGTTTGCCTTCGCGTATTACCATCTTGCGAAATATCTGCATCCCCAAAAGAAAGGAGACGATGAACATCAAGCTGTACCAACGGATACTAAGAGGCCCGATATGAAAGATTTCGGGGTCAACGTCCCATCGAATAAAAAGGAAAATGTTCATCGTTTACAATTTTCTTTTGACTTCCACTTGCTCGTACGATTCTATCATGTCGCCCTGTTTGATGTCGTTGAAATTCTCGATATTCAAGCCACATTCGTAGCCCGAATTTACCTCCTTCGCATCGTCTTTAAAGCGTTTCAGCGAACCGAGTTTGCCGGTGTACACCACTATTCCGTCGCGAATTATGCGCACGTTGGCATGGCGTACTATCTTGCCTTCGCGCACCATACATCCGGCTACCGAGCCTACTTTGTTGATTTTGAATACTTCCAGCACTTCCACCGTCGATGTAATTTCCTCTTTCACTTCCGGCGCAAGCATGCCTTCGATACCGTCGCGCACTTCGTTAATTGCGTCGTATATAATGGAATACAAGCGTATTTCGATTTCCTCGCGTTCGGCCATTTTACGGGCGCTTGCCGATGGACGCACCTGAAATCCAACGATAATAGCGTTGGATGCGGCGGCCAGCAGCACGTCCGATTCCGAAACAGCTCCTACGGCCTTGTGTATGATATTCACCTGTACCTCCTCGTTAGTCAGCTTGATAAGCGAGTCTGACAGGGCTTCCATCGAGCCGTCCACGTCGGCTTTCAGCACTATATTGAGTTCCTTGAAAGAGCCTATGGCTATGCGTCGTCCGATTTCTTCGAGCGTGATATGTTTTTTGGTTTTGAGGTCTTGAATACGAAGCAATTGTTCGCGTTTTCCGGCTATTTCGCGAGCTTCTTTTTCGTCCATCACATTGAAGGTTTCGCCGGCAGCCGGCGCTCCGTTCAAGCCCAGCACCAGCACGGGAGTTGCCGGCCCGGCTTTTTGAATACGTTGCTGACGCTCGTTGAACATGGCTTTCACCCTTCCGGTGTATGTGCCAGAGAGTATTACATCGCCGATTTTCAAGGTTCCGTTTTGCACCAAAAGTGTGGTTACGTATCCGCGTCCCTTGTCGAGCGACGATTCAATTACCGTTCCCACAGCTCTTTTGTCGGGATTTGCTTTCAGATCCAGCATGTCGGCTTCAAGCAGCACTTTTTCGAGCAGCTTATCGACGTTAATTCCCTGTTTGGCCGATATTTCCTGATTCTGGAATTTTCCTCCCCATTCTTCGA
The DNA here is from genome assembly GCA_031280885.1 of Prevotellaceae bacterium. Classification (GTDB taxonomy): domain Bacteria; phylum Bacteroidota; class Bacteroidia; order Bacteroidales; family UBA932; genus JAIRLF01. The sequence goes on from JAITGD010000121.1 coordinate 22,532, forward strand.
CCAGATAGTTCATCTGCGACAATTGCTCGTATATTTTCTGCGGATTGGCTCCGGGCTTATCTATTTTATTGACAGCAAAAATCATCGGTACTCCTGCCGCCACTGCGTGATTTATGGCTTCGACCGTTTGCGGCATCACTGCATCGTCGGCGGCTACTATAATGATAGCCACGTCGGTAATCTTTGCTCCGCGTGCGCGCATTGCAGTAAAGGCCTCATGTCCGGGAGTATCGAGGAAGGTGATATGCTGTCCGTCTTGCAATTCCACGCTGTAAGCGCCTATATGCTGGGTTATTCCGCCAGCTTCGCCGGCTATCACGTTTGCTTTTCGGATATAGTCGAGCAGCGAAGTTTTACCGTGATCGACGTGTCCCATGACGGTTATAATCGGCGGACGCGGACGGAGATCTTCGGGGACGTCGGCCTCCTGTTCGATGCTGTCCTGCAGGTCGGCGGTGATAAATTCTACTTTAAATCCAAATTCTTCGGCCACGACTACCAAGGCTTCCGCGTCCAGACGCTGATTGATTGACACCATCAATCCCAGATTCATGCACGCTTCTATCACTTTGATTACCGGAATATTCATCATGGTTGCCAATTCGTTTACCGTAACAAATTCGGTAACTTTCAGAATACTGCTTTCCTTTTGTCTCTGTTCCTGCTCCTCGTGGAAACGCTGGCTTACAGCGTCGCGTTTTTCGCGGCGATATTTCGAGCTTTTAGTCTTGCCCTTAGGCGAGGTAAGACGCGCAAGGGTATCTTTTACTTGACGTTGTACTGCGTCGTCGTCCACCTGCTGACGAACCGGTTTAACCGGTTCTTTTGTTGGCTTATTGCCTCTTTTATCCTTATCCTTATTATTATTGTTATTGCTATTGGGCGGCGTCGGTTTTTTAGCGTCTCTGGCGGGATGTGCCACTGCCGGAACGTTCACCTTGCTACCATCTTTTCTTATTCTTTGTCTTTTCTTTCGTCCGTTTCCGCTTCCGCTTTTGTGGTCGGGCTTCTTGAACTGAGCCAAGTCTATCTTACCCACCACGTTTGGTCCCGACAACTGCTCTACCTTAGTTTTGATAAACTCGGGTTCTACCTTTTCCGGCTCTGTTTTTTCGGGCGCAGCCGGCGGAGGTGTAGCCTTAGCTGCAGCGGCTTTGGCGGCAACAGCGGCAGCGGCAACAGCTGCCGGACTGACTCGCATAACTTCCTTTGGTTCAACGACCTTTGGTGTTTCGTGTGGACGGTCGCGTTTATGTCTTCTCTTTTTTCGTTTTCTTCCCGATTTTCCATGTTGATCAGGAAGTTCTATTTTTTCGATGATTTTGGGGCCTATCAATTCGCTCACACGTTGTTTCGCGGTGATTACCTCGTCTTCGGGTTTTTTCGGCGCTTCGACCTGCGCAGGTTTTGCCGCTTCCGGTTTTTGTGTCGCCGGTTTTTGTGCGGATTTGTCCGCCAATTTTTGTTCTGGCCTGGATTCTAACTTACGTTCCGGCTTGGATTCTAACTTCACTTCTGATTTATGTTCCGATTTGGATTCTGATTTTACCTCCGGCTTCATTGGAACCTCCGGCTTCGTTGGAACTTCGGATTTTACTTGAGGCTCAGATTTGGCTTGATCTTCAACTTTGACTTTTACTTGACTTTCAGGCTTTTTGTTTTCCTCGACTGTGGCCGACTGCGGTTTTTTACTTTTACCCAAAAGTTCTTCGGCGCTTAGCTTTCCTACTACCTTAGGACCTGCGTAACGCTCTTCAGGAGCAACAATTAACGGCTCAACTGTATTGGTTTTGATTATTATTTCCCTCTCTTCTTCAATTTCTTCTTCGACTGCAATGTCGGAAACCGATACCGAGGTAATGCTTATCGGCTTTATACTTATCTTTTTTGAGGCTTCTTTTAAGTCTTGTTCACGACCAAATTCCTTTGCCACCAAACCGTAGGCCGCCTCCGAAATCCTTTCATTAGGATTGGATTCCACCGCAATGCCTTTCTTTTTTAAAAATTCAACAACGGTGAAAATGCCGATATTGAACTCCTTGAGTATTTTACTTAATCTTATCGTGTTAGCCATACAAGTTTATTAATACGAAGCCTAAAATCGGCACAAAAATAGTTTATTTATTCGGATTTAAATGATTCAAGAATTTATTTACAGATAAAAGCCTTTGTTATATGCAGTTGAAAATGCCGCTTGTTTTTCAATTACTCCATTCATCTCGCAAAAATTCTCTCTTTATCCCACAAAGTTTTCTCTCTGTTTATCCCACAAAGCTACTTTTCTATTTATCCCACAAAGCCCACAAAGTTCTTTCGCTCTTCATCCCACAAAGCTCTTTCTGTTTGTCTTGCAAAGAATTATCGCATCATTCGTCCCGCAGGGACTTATTAAGGAAAAACGGTTATGCAGACAGAGTAAGACAGGGATAAGACAAAAGGCACATCTGCAAGCAGATACATTGCTTTTTCGGTTGTTTTTGGATATGGATACGCGCATAAAAAGGACACGAATGGACAGCGATTGCAACCCAAACCGTACCCCTTGAGAAAGGCGGTCAAAAAGGAGTTGAATATGTCCGAAACCGGCTAATAACCGGCTGATATTGTCTATGTTTCATAACAGAAAGCCGACGGACAGGTTCCGCTCTTTTGCCGGATAACCGTTGACGGAAAGGAAGCGCGTTTCGGAATGAAATGCGATGTAAATCCCAAATGCTGGGATGTAAAGACAGGCAAGGCGACCGGACGGACGGCGCGGAGTCCGTCAAAATCAATGCCCTTGTCGATAACACAAAAGCATCCATATACAGGGTGTACAGGGAATTGCAGGAGCGGGACAACTACGTTACCGCCGAGAAGGTCAAAAACGTTTTTCTGGGCATTGAATCCAAACACCAAACATTGCTGGAACTGTTTGACCGGCACAATGAGAAAAGAAAGGAACTGATCGGCGTCAATGTGGCAAAGTCCACATACTATGATTATTGCAACACCCGTCAGCATCTTTCCGATTTTGTCATGTACAGATACAATCTGCATGATGTGCCTTTTAAAGACGTCAATCACAACTTTTTGAGTGATTTTGAAGTCTATCTTCTTACCCGATGCCAAAGTGCGCCCAACACGATAACCAAGTTTATGAAGAAATTGCGGCACATTGTCGGCATCGCGCTGAAAAACGAATGGAGACGGCTGTGGATAAAGGGACGACGCAACAAAACCGACACGGAGTATAACATCCCCATTTTGAACACTCCGGCTATGATTCTCGAAAAATACAGGGGGCAGGCGCCGGACAACCGTGTTCT